>DASZOA010000025.1:0-7055 GCA_035551055.1 Solirubrobacteraceae bacterium | reverse complement strand
GCGCGCTCGTTGAGCCCGGCCTCCTGCGGGATCGTCGTGTCGTCGAGCTCGAAGCCGTAGCGCGGGCGGCCGCGCTCGACGCGCAGGATCTCGGCCGCCTGCTCGGAGGCCGGCGCCGCGCCGGCCGCCAGCAGCGCGTCGCGCACCGCGTCGGTGTCGTCGGCCTCGCAGAGCACGTCGACGCCGACGTCGGTGGCGATCAGGCGCACCCGCCGTCCGGCGATCTCGCCCGCGCGGTGCGCGTGCTCCTCGGAGGGCAGGTCCTCGCCGCCCGCGATGGCGCGCGCGCCGGGGCCGACGAGCGAGAGCAGGCCGCGCTGCACGGTGCGCTTGTGCAGCTCGACGGCATAGCCGATCTTGAAGCGGCGCACCATGTCGAAGAGCGCCTGCAGCGTCGCCCGCTCGGTGTCGAGCGCCAGCTCGGGCTCGGCGCCGGGCTCCTCCACGGCGAGCACCCGCAGGTCGCCGAGCATCTTGCCCTTGTGCGTCAGGAACGCGGCGTAGCAGCCGCGGCCGGCCTCGAGGCGCTCGATGTCGTTCGTGACCTGCCCGGCGAGAAACGGCTTGCGCTCGGTCCCGGTCAGCGCGAGCTTGCCCCGCTCGGAGCGGTCGATCAGGCCGCAGCCGTCGGTCAGCGCGCGGTACTCGCCGGCGAGATCCTCGGTCAGGGTCGCCATCGATTCGAGGATAGCCCGCCGGCGAGATCATTAGTGGGTCGTCCGGGAACGTTGCGCCCGAAACCACGGGATGCCGGCGCCGCCAGGCAAGGACGCAGATCCGAAAAAATGCGCCAGCATTTCGAGGATCGAGGACGCCGCCTGGCGGTGATCGGCGCCCGCGGTTTGGGGTGCTACGTTTGCGGGCGACCCACTAGATTGCGAGGACATGGGGCTCGCCGACACCTTTCAGCAGATCGTCGACTCGCTGCCCGACGACTGGACCGACATGGAGCTCGACCTGCGGATCGCCGACGAGCAGCGCTACATCGACGCGGCGACGTACCTCGTGACCTGCAACGCGCAGCCCTACTCGCAGCACGACTGGCACTGGCGGCTGCTCGTCGCCCACACCTTCGGCCACGCCGCCGCCGCGCCCGCCGTGCACTGCGCGCTGAAGCTGCTCGACGACGCCGGCATCGAGGGCGAGCTGGCGCTGCGCGAGCTGCGCACCGGCCGCGTCGAGGTGCGCCAGATGTGGGGCCGCCCGCAGTCCGTGCGCGAGGAGTTCCGGCGCCTGAGGGCGCAGTAGGCAAGGCGATGGCCCGCGTCGTGGCGCTGCTGCCGGACCTCCTGTTCGGCTCCAAGGTGCAGGGGATGGTCACCGCGGCCGGTCACGACGTGCACGTGGCCGAGACGCCGGAGGCGGTCCTCGAGCAGCTGTCGGGCAGCGACCTCGTCGTAGCCGACCTCTGCGAGGACGCCGCGGAGCGCGTCGCGCGGCTGGCGCCGGCGACCGGCACCGTCAAGACGCTCGCCTTCTATCTGCACACCGACGTCGACACGCGCCGGCGCGCGCTCGACGCCGGCTTCGACCTCGTCGTGCCGCGCTCGCGGATGGCGCGCGAGGGAGCGGCGCTCGTCGACGGGCTGCTCGCGCCGGTCGGCGGCTGACGGGCGTCCGACCGGGCGCGTTCGAACATCCGTCGACGTCGGTCGCGCAGCGCGGCGCGCCTGACGAAGTACCCGCATGACCGCCCGCCGCAGCGCCCTGATCGCGCTCCTCGCCCTGCTCGCGCTGGCGTGTAGCACGGCGGCGGCCGTCGCCGTCGTCACGCGCGGCGGCGCCGGGCCCGACCGGATCACGGGCAGCTCGAGGGCCGACCGCCTGTACGGCGGCGGCGGCAAGGACGTGCTGCGCGGCCGGGGCGGCCGCGACCGGCTCGACGGCGGCCGCGCCGCCGATCGGCAGTACGGCGGCGGCGGCGACGACCGCCTGCTCGGCGGCAAGGGCAGCGACCGGCTGAGCGGCGGCGACGGCGCGGACACCGCCGACGGCGGAGGCGGCTGGGACCGGATCGCCGGCGGGCGGGGAAGCGACGTGCTGTTCGGCGACGCCAACGGCGACCGGCTCGACGGCGGCGCCGGCGTCGACGCGCTCGACGGCGGCACCGGCGACGACGTGCTGCGCGGCGGCGCCGACGGCGACGGCATCCGCGGCGGCGGCGGCCTCGACACGATTCTCGGCGGCGCCGGCGACGACATCGCGAGCGGCGGCTTCGGCGCCGACCGGATCGACGGCGGCGACGGCGCGGACACCGTCGACAGCGACTCGGCCGACGACGCGGTCACGGGCGCCGGCGGCAACGACGACCTCGACGGCGGCACCGGCAACGACCGCGTCGACGGCGGCGACGGCGACGATCGCATCGACGGCGGCGACGGCGACGACATCCTGCTCGGCGGCGCCGGCAACGACTTCATCGTCGAGTCGCGCTTCGGCAACGAGATCCTCGTCGACGGCGGCGCCGGCGACGACTACATCCACACCAACCGCGGGCGCGACCGGACCGTGCGCGGCGGCGAGGGCGACGACGTCATCCTCGTCGGCTCCGCGCCGGACGGCACGATGAACTCCGACGGCTCCGACGCCGAGGACGCCGTCGTCGACGGAGGTCCCGGCAACGACGTCATCCTCGGCGGCGGCTCCCAGGACCGCCTCAGCGGCGGCGACGGCAACGACGTGCTGTACGGCGGGGCGAGCTCGAACACGCACGACCTCTACGACTGCGGGCCCGGCTCGGACACCGTCTACATCGATTCGGCGGAGCTGCTCGCGCTGCCGACGCTGGTCCGCGTCGTCACCGGCGCAGGCGGCTGCGAGCGCGCGGTCGTCGCCGATCCGTCCGTCGACGACCCGCGCTTCGACGGACTGCGCGGCGCGCCGCACCTCGGCCGGCTCGCCGGCGGCACGGCCGGCGCCGCGGTCCTCGAGGCAATCGCGATGCAGTCCGAGAACGAGACGATCAACGGCACGCCCGCCGACGACACGCTCGCCGGCGGGCTGCTCGCCGACTCGATCAACGGCCAGGACGGCAACGACGTCCTGCGCGGCGGCGAGGGCAACGACGACATCCGCGGCGACGACGGCGACGACGCGCTGTTCGGCGACGGCGGCAACGACGCGCTGTTCGGCGAGTCGGGCGACGACGCCGTCGAGGGCGGCACCGGCGACGACGAGGTCGAGGGCGGGCGCGGCAGCGACGTCCTGCGCGGCGACGACGGCGACGACCGGCTCAACGGCGGCTTCGACGGCGA
The DNA here is from genome assembly GCA_035551055.1 of Solirubrobacteraceae bacterium. GTDB lineage: Bacteria > Actinomycetota > Thermoleophilia > Solirubrobacterales > Solirubrobacteraceae > CADCVQ01. The sequence continues at coordinate 3,801 of DASZOA010000025.1, read as the reverse complement.
CGAGCTCTTCGGCGGGGCCGGCGACGACGAGCTCGTCGGCGTCGACGGCGCCGCCGATCGGATCACCTGCGGCCCCGGCTTCGACCGCGTGACGATCGACCGCTTCGACCGGCTGCTGGACCCGCGCGCCTGCGAGGTGGTCAACTGACGTCATGCGCGCCCGCCTCGCGACCGCCGACGACGCCGACGCATGCGCCGCCGTCCTCCAGGCCGTCGCCGAGGAGGAGCGCTGGATCGCGACCGAGCCGCCGGTCGACGTCGCCGAGCGCGCCGAGCGCTTCCGGGCGATGCTCGCCGCAGGCGACGTCCTCTTCGTGCTCGAGGACGACGACGGCCGGATCGTCGGCAACCTCGCGCTGCACCACAGCCGCGCCCGCGGCGTCATGTCGCTCGGCATGGCGATCGTCGCCGGCGCCCGCGGCCGCGGCGGCGGGCGCGCGCTGATGGACGCGGCGCTGGACTGGCTGGCCGACAGCGACGCGCACAAGGTCGAGCTCGAGGTCTGGCCCGACAACGTGCGCGCGATCGCGCTGTACGAGCGCTACGGCTTCGAGGTCGAGGGGCTGCGCCGCGACCACTACCGCCGCCGCGACGGCTCGCTGCGCTCGTCGCTGATCATGGCGCGGCTGCTGCGAGCTCAGTCGCGTCCCGGGGCCGGGACGTAGCGCCCGTCGAACGCGAGCGCGACCTCCGGTTCGCGCTCGGTGATCCCGAAGCGCCGCTCCCAGCGCGCCCATGCCTCCAGCCGCGAGCGGTCGAGCTCGCCGAACCGCCGCGCGCCGGCGGTGAACGACGGCGAGACGGCGTCGAGCTGGCGCTGCACCTGCGCGCGGTCGAGCCCGTCGACCGCCGTGACGAGCGTGCTGACGGCGTTCTCGGGGTCGCGCAGCACCTCCTCGTAGCCGCGCGCGATCGCCGCCACCGACGCCCGCACGAGCGCCGGGCGGTCCTGCAGCGTCTCGCGCGTGACCGTCAGGACGAGCTCGGGGTAGGCGGGCGCGCCGTAGTCGTCGACGCGGAACTCGCGCACGCGCGGCCGCTGGGCGCGCAGCGCGACGCCCTCGACGTTCCAGAACGCGGTGGCGGCCGCGACCCGTCCGCTGAGCATGCTGCGCACCGCCGTGAAGCCGATCGTCGTCGGACGCACCTTGTCCGGGTCGCCGCCGGCGCCGGCGACGATCGAGCGCAGGACGGCGTCGTCGCTCGGCAGCCCCGTGACGCCGACGCGCTCGCCCTCGAGATCGCGCGGCGTGCGGATCCGCGGCTGCGCGAGGATCGCCGCCAGCGGGGTCTGCACGAGCGCCATGACGCCGACGAGGTCGCGGCCGCGCTCGCGCGCGAGCGCGAGGTCGTGGATGTCGAGCACCGCGAGGTCCGCGCTGCCGGAGGCGAGCAGCTTGACGGCGTCGGTCGCGTCGCTCGGCACGCGGACGCCGAGGTCGACGCCGAGCGCGCTGTCGTAGCCGCGCTCGATCGCCATGTAGATCCCGGTATGGACGGCGTTCGGCTGGAAGTCCAGCAGCAGCGTGGCGGCGCTGTTGGGCGCGGCGCCGCTGCCGTCCGAGCCACAGCCCGCGAGCGCCAGCACGGCCGCGAGCAGCACGAGGAGACGGCGGCGGCGGGGCATGGCGCGTCGAGGATACGATGCGCCCCTCGTCTCACGAGGCAGGGGAGGCAGGGAGCAGCGTTGCAACCTCGCGGCACGTCCGCCTATCTCGCCGAGCTGATCGGGACGTTCTTCCTCGTGCTGTTCATCGCGCTCGTCGTGACGGTCAACTCCGACGCCGGCCTGGGCTACACGGACGTCGCGGTCGTCGCGCTCGCGCACGCGTTCGTGCTGATGATGATCGTCGCGACGATCGGCGCGGCGTCGGGAGCGCACGTCAACCCGGCCGTGACGATCGCGCTGGCCGCGCTGCGCAAGATCGCGCCCGCGGACGCCGCGATCTACGTCGTCGTGCAGCTCGCCGGCGCGATCCTCGCGGTGCTCGTCGTCAAGCTCCTCATCCAGGACGGAAGCGCCGACGCCGCGAGCTTCGGCGCGCCCGCGGTGGCGCAGAACTTCCTCGACGGCAGCGCGGCGGCCGGGTTCCTCGGCGAGCTGCTCGGGGCCTTCGCGCTGATGTGGGCGATCATGGGCGTCCTCGTCAATCCGGCGGCGGCGAAGGAGTGGGCGCCGCTCGTCGTCGGCGCCACGCTCGGGCTCGCCGTCATGGCGCTCGCGCCGATGACCGGCGCGAGCCTCAACCCCGCCCGCGCCTTCGGCCCCGCGCTGATCGCCACGAACTTCGGCGAGGGCGCCACGTTCGTGTTCGTCTACGTCGCCGGGCCGATCGCCGGCGCGCTCGCCGCGGCGTTCGCCTACCAGGCCGCGATCCTCGGCGACCGCCCGTCGGCGCGGCCGGTCGACAAGCTCGGCTGACAGCCTGCGCTGCCTAAACTCCGGCACGTGCGCCGGCGCGTCACCTTCAGCCGCAACCTGACGCTCTCGCTGTCGCGGACCTGTCGCTGCTACTGCAAGTACTGCGCGTTTGCGACCCACCGCACGCACCTGCACGCCCCCGACGACGTCGTCGCGCTGCTCGACGGCGCCGCGCGACGCAACGTCAAGGAGCTGCTCGTGCTGACCGGCGAGCGCCCGGAGGTCGACGCCGGCGTGCGCGAGCGGCTCGCCGAGTACGGCCACGAGGACTTCGTCGGCTACGTCGTCTGGGTCTGCGAGCGCGCGCTGGAGCGCGGGCTGCTGCCGCACACGAACCTCGGCGTCCTGGCGCGCACCGACCTCGCGCGGCTGCGCGAGGTGACCGCCTCGCAGGGGCTCATGCTCGAGTCGGTCAACCCCGACCTCGTCGCCCACCAGGGCTCGCCGACGAAGCACCCGGCGCGGCGGCTGGAGACGATCCGCGCGGCCGGCGAGCTGCGGATCCCGTTCACCAGCGGGATCCTCGTCGGGATCGGCGAGCGCGAGGAGGAGCGCGTCGCGGCGCTCGAGGCGCTCGCGGCCGTCCACGCCGAGCACGGTCACCTGCAGGAGATCATCCTGCAGAACTTCGTCCCGCACGACAGCTACTACGGCCGCGAGCCGGCCGAGATCGCCGACGCGGCGGCGCGCCGGCGCTGGAGCACGGGGATATCCCACCCATCCGCCCCCACGAGCGACGCTCCGCAGCGCGAGCTGCCCGCGTGGGCGACGCCGGTGTCGATCGACGAGATGCGGCGGCTGGTCGGCGAATGCCGGCGCCTGTTGCCCGGCGTCGGCGTGCAGGTCCCGCCCAACCTCGCCGAGTGGTGGCCGCAGCTCGTCGGCGCGGGCGCGACCGACCTCGGCGGGCTGAGCGCCAACGGCGACCACATCTCGCCCGAGCACCCGTTCCCGTCGCCGCACGAGGTGCGCAAACGGCTGGCACGCGACGGCGTCGCGCTGGCCGAGCGGCTGTGCGTCTACCCGCGCTACATCGACGCCGCGTGGATCGCGCAGGGCGTGCTCGACGTCGTCAAGGCGCGCTACTGGAGCTTCATCCCGCGGCGCGGCAGCGGGCGCAGCGAGCCGCCGCGGCCGCTGCGGCCCGACCTCGCGGGCGGCGCGATCGTGCGCGCGCGCGACGGCAGGCGGCTCAGCGCCGACGAGCTGACCGCGCTGTTCGCCGAGACGCGCCCGGAGGTCGTCGAGGACATGCGCCAGGCGGCCGACGAGCTGCGCGCCGAGCTCGCCGGCGAGACCGTGACGTTCGTCGTCAACCGCAACATCAACGTCTCCAACGTCTGCATCGTCGGCTGCGCGTTCTGCGGCTTCGGCCAGGG
>DASZOA010000024.1:0-1724 GCA_035551055.1 Solirubrobacteraceae bacterium | reverse complement strand
TCGGGCATGTCGGCGTCGGCGCTGGCGCGCAGCAGGTCGATGCCTGTCGCCCTGGCGTGGCGGACGACCTGGGCCTGCGTCTTGGTGCCGACGCCACGGCTGGGTGCCTTGACCTGTGCGACGCGGAACTGCTCGCGGTCGGTCGGTGCGCCGATCGCGCGTCTGAACGCCTGCTGGTCGTGCGGGTTGGCGATCAGCGCCAGGTGCGCGAGCGCGTCCTGGACCTCGACGCGCTCCCACAGCGAGTGGCCGCCGATCACGCGGTGCGCGACCGCGCGCGCCGTCAGCGCCTGCTGCAGCGGCTGGGTGTAGCGCAGCGTGCGGCACAGCACGGCGATCTCGCGCAGGTCGACGCCGTCGTCGCGCTGCGCGGCGATCTCGCCGGCGATCGCCGCCGCCTCCGCGCGGTCGCTCGCAAAGCGCCGCAGGGCGACTGCGCCGTCGGGGGCGCCGCCGCGGGTGACGAGCGCCTTGGGTTCGCGCTGGGCGTTGTGGGCGATGCAGCGCGTCGCGGCTGCCAGCACGCGGCGCGCGCAGCGGTAGTTGCGGCGCAGCAGCCGCTTCTCGGCGCACGGGAAGGAGCGCTGGAAGTCGAGCAGGTTGCCGACGGCGGCGCCGCGGAAGCCAAAGCACGACTGGTCGTCGTCGCCGACGACCATCAGCGAGCCGTCGGGGCCGCAGCCACTGGGGCCGGCGAGCCGCAGCAGCAGCGCCAGCTGCGAGGGGTCGGTGTCCTGGAACTCGTCGACGAGGATGTGCCGCCAGCGCCGTCGGTAGGCGTTGCGGATCTGCGGCGACTGGCTCAGCAGCGCGACGCTGTGCGTCAAAAGGTCCTGGAAGTCAAACGCGTTGCAGGCGCGCAGCTCGTCCTCGACGAGCTGCCACAGCGCGGCGATCACGTCGCGCTGCGGATCGTCGCCGCGGGCGCGCAGGCCGGCGGGCGTCGACAGCGCGCACTTGGCCTTCGCGATCTCCCGCACCACGACGTCGGCCTGCAGGCCGCGGCGCGCGTCGCCGGGATCGTCGTCGCTGTCGGCGATCGCGTCGCTGACGATTCGCCGCAGGTCCGCCGGCTCATAGATCGAGTACTGCGCTGAGCGGCCGAAGCGCTCGGCGTGCTGTCGCAGGATGCGCGCGCCGAGGCCATGAAACGTCGTGACGGTGACGCCGTGCGCGACGTCCTGGCCGACGAGCTCGACGAGCCGGACGCGCATCTCGTCGGTCGCGCGGACGGTGAACGTCAGCGCGAGGATCTCCCGCGGGCGCACGCCGTCGCCAAGCAGCGCGGCGATCCGCGCGGTCAGCGTCCGCGTCTTGCCCGAGCCGGGACCGGCGAACACCAGCAGCGCCCCGCGGCGATGCTCGACGACGGCCTGCTGCTCGCCGCTCAGGGCGCCGCCGCCGCCGGCGCGGCGAGGAGCGTGCTCACGCGCCTGCCCGCGGCGTTGCGGGCGCCGACCCCTCGCGCGAGCTGCCGCCTGCTGCCGGCCGCGCGCCGATCGGCTCCGACGGCTGCTCGCTCGCGGTCTGCTCGACGGTGCGGGGCGCGATCGTGCTGAACGCGACGCTGACGGTCGCGGGTCGCTGTGCGGCGTCGCCGTTGGCGCTGGTCTGCGCGGCGTCGGGTGGCGCGGGCTCGGCGGCCGGGTGGGGCCGGTGCAGCGCCGCGAGGATTGGCTCGACGTAGCGCTTTGGCATCCGCTGCCACGTCTCCCCCAGACGCG
>DASZOA010000023.1:0-8212 GCA_035551055.1 Solirubrobacteraceae bacterium | reverse complement strand
CTGTGCCGGTGCCGGTCGGGGTCGACCCGCTGCGCAGCCGCGGCGGAAGGTCGAAGGCCTCGGTCGCGGTCGTCGCAGCGCTGCTCGCGGTAACGGCGCTGAAGCCCATGCCGCGCGCGGCGAAGACCCGCCACAGCGTCTCGTGGAACCCGCCGCCCGCCTGCTCGTCGGCGAGCAGGATGGCGTCGCGCGCCTCGAGGAACGACGGGTTGTCCGGGGCCAGCCGCAGTCCGCCGGTGATCAGCCGCCGCGCGGCGGCGACTCCGACGGCACGGCGCAGGTCCCACAGCGTCTCGGCCCAGATCTCGCCGTCGTCGTGGACCTCGAACCCGGCGCCGTCGACGCGTCCCAGGTCGCCCAGCGTGAAGCCGCCGGCTCCCGCGCGGGAGGTGCCGGGACAGCGCGCCCGATCGGAGCCGACGCGGCAGTCGATGCCCTGGCGGCGGAACCCGCCCGTGCCGTACACGTCGCCGAGGTAGCCGCCCAGCTGCAGCTCGCCGTCGGCCACCGGGTCGTCGGCGACGGTTCCGGCGGCGACGAGGTAGTCGAGCGCGTACCAGTCGCTCCAGCCCTCGCCGAGCGCGCGCGACTGGTTCGCGGCGAGCCCCGCGCCGCTGCCGACCGAGCGGTTCGTGAGGCCGTGCGCGTACTCGTGGTAGACGACGTCGGCCACGTCGGCCGCGTTCAGCGACGGGTTCGTGAAGAAGTAGGTCTCCAGCCAGGCGGACTCGCCGTCGGGGGGCACGGACATGCTGGCGTTGTTCGTCGTGGCCGCGATCGTCTGCGCGCTGGTCGCATCGAGGTTGTCGGCCTCGGCGAGCACGGCATCGCCGCCGGCGGCACCGCCGGGCCCGTCCGCGTCGGCGTGCTCGAAGCCGCGCGCCGCGTGGGTGAAGCCGATCGGCTCGGCCTCGAGATGGTCGTGGAACGTGTTGACGAACCAGAAGAGCTGCGTCGTCGACTGGTTGCGGTTCGTCGCTCGGGTGCTCGCGTCGCGCGAGTCCCAGGTGCAGCCGGGCGCCGGGCAGGCCTGGCCGGGCACGGCGAAGGGCGCGAGCTCGTAGCCCCAGTTCGTGGTCCCCTCGTTCGGCGGGATGTTGACGTCGCCCGGCGTCGGGCCGTCGCGCCCATCGACATCCGCGAACGCCCACGCGTTGTTTCCGCGCAGCATCGTGTTGCCCTCCGACCGGTTCAGCCAGCTCGCATCGGCGGCGAGGTCGACCTCGACGGGCGCTCCCGCGGCCGGGTGGTTGCGGTAGATGCGCGCCGCGGAGGCGAACTCCGTCAGCGACCGCCGCGCGAGCACGTCGCCGCTCGCGGCGTCGACGACGATCTCGTAGCGGAAGTCGTGCTCGCCGGTCACCTGCAGCCGCCAGGCCAGGCGCGTCGACGAGCCGTCGTTGAACAGCGTCAGCCGCGCGACGTCTCCGTCGGAGAACCGCGTCGGGCGCTCGGGCCCGCCGGCCGGGCGCGCGCGCGGGGCGATCATGGAACCGCCGACCTGCTGCCTGGCGACCGCGAGCGCCGCCGACGCCGTCAGGTCCGGCGCGACCGATCCGACGCGCAGGTTGGAGACCGCGGCCCCGCCGACGCTCAGCAGCCGCCCGTCGGATTCGACGTTGGCGAGCAGCACGTTGTCGTAGGCCGCGACGCCTTGATACGTCTGGACGTAGGCAACGTGGGTGATGCCGTCGACCGAGCGATAGCGGCTCGTCAGGCGCAGCCCGTCGAGGTCCGCCTCGTCGAGGCCGAAGACGTCCCGACGCGCACGCACGTAGTCGAGGGCGACCTCGGCGGCGGCCACGGCGCGGCGGCCGGTCAGGAAGCCGTCGGTGCGGGCCACGAGCCGTGCAGCACCGGTGATGCGGTCCGTGGAGACGACGCCCTCGTCGCCGAGCGAGCGCTCCAGCGACTCCCGCGCGCGCCGCTCGCTCGCCGTCACCGGCCCGCGGTCGGCCGGGCGCACGTCGCTGTTGCGCAGCGGGCGCTCGTCGGCCGGGGTCGCCGCGCCGGCGGGCGCTGCGACGACCAGCGCGACGAGCGCCGCGATGATGGCGCGAGGCAGATGGTTCATGACGCTGGGACCACGGGCACTAACGCGCGGCCGCGGGCAATCTTGCCCGAACCGAGAGCATCTCGACGTGCAGACAGCTGTTCGGCGGCGACCCGTGCCCGGCATCAGAGCACCCGCGCGCGGCGCGTCGATGCGACGACCGGCGGGTTAGCCTGACGGGGTGGCGCTCGAGCACTTCACCCCCTCGGTACGTGAGTGGTTCGCGTCGGCGTTCGATCGTCCGACCGAGGTGCAGGAGCAGGCCTGGCCGGCGATCGCGACCGGCGAGCACACGCTGATCTCCGCGCCGACCGGTTCGGGCAAGACGCTGGCGGCGTTCCTGTGGGGGCTGGACCGGCTCGCGCGTGAGCCCGCCGCGCACACGCGGCTGGTCTACGTCTCGCCGCTGAAGGCGCTCGCCTACGACATCGATCGCAACCTGCGCGCCCCGCTGCGTGGGATCGGCGCCGACCTGACCGTCGGCGTGCGGACCGGCGACACCCCGCAGCGCGATCGCGCCGCGATGCGCCGCCACCCGCCCGACATCCTCATCACCACGCCCGAGTCGCTGTATCTCGTGCTGTCCGGCGGCGCCCGCGAGATGCTCACGCGCGTCGAGGCCGTGATCGTCGACGAGATCCACGCCGTCGCGGCGACCAAGCGCGGCGCGCATCTCGCGCTCACGCTGGAGCGGCTGGCCGCGCTGCAGGACTCAGGGAGCGATCCGCAGCGGATCGGCCTGTCGGCGACGCAGAATCCGCTCGAGGAGGTCGGCCGCTTCATGGTCGGCCCGCGGCGCCGCTGCACGATCGTCAACACCGGCGTGCGCAAGCCGCTGGACCTGCAGATCCACGTCCCGGTCGAGTCGATGACCGAGCCGGAGCAGCATGTCGCCGCCGACCTCGTCGACCCGCTCGACGCGCTCACGGGAACGAGCAACGAAGCCACGCGCCGCTCGATCTGGCCGGCGATCTACCCCGAGATCCTCGAGCTCGTCGAGCAGCACCGCTCGACGATCGTGTTCGTCAACGCGCGTCGCGGGGCCGAGCGCCTCGCGCTGCGGCTCAACGAGCTCGCGAACGCCGACCTGCCGGAGGGCGCGCCGCCACGCGAGATCGCGCGCGCCCACCACGGCTCGCTCGCGCGCGAGGAGCGGCTCGTCGTCGAGGAGCTGCTCAAGGCCGGCGAGCTGCCGTGCCTCGTCGCGACCTCCTCGCTCGAGCTCGGCATCGACATGGGCGCGGTCGACCTCGTCCTGCAGGTCGAGTCGCCGAAGTCCGTCGCGCGCGGACTGCAGCGCATCGGCCGCGCCGGTCACAACGTGGGCGACGTCTCCAAGGGCCGCATCTTCCCGAAGTTCCGCGCCGACCTGCTCGAGTGCGCGGTCGTCTGCCGGCTCATGCGCGAGGGCCGGATCGAGCCGACGGTCGTGCCGCGCAACGCGCTCGACGTGCTCGCCCAGCAGATCGTCGCGATCGCGGCGGCGCAGCCCGACGACGGGGCGGGTGGGGGCGTATCCGTCGACGAGCTCTACGCGCTGGTCACGCGCACGCACTCCTACGCCGAGCTGTCGCGCCCGCTGCTGGACAACGTGCTCGACATGCTCGACGGGCGCTACCCCTCACAGGAGTTCGGCGAGCTGCGCCCCCGGATCGTCTGGGACCGGCTCGGTGGGACGATCCGCGCCCGCCGGGGCGCGCGGCAGCTGGCGATCACGAACGCCGGCACGATCCCCGACCGCGGCCTGTTCAGCGTCACCCTGCCCGACGGCCGCCGCGTCGGCGAGCTCGACGAGGAGATGGTCTACGAGGCCCGCGCTGGCCAGACGTTCCTGCTCGGCGCGAGCACCTGGCGCATCGAGGAGATCGGCCGCGACCGCGTCGTCGTGACGCCCGCGCCGGGCGCGCCGGGCGCGGTGCCGTTCTGGAAGGGCGACGGCGTCGGACGCCCGATGCAGCTCGGCGAGGCGATCGGCGCGTTCAGCCGCTGGGCCGTCGAGCAGGATCCGCAGACGCTGCAGGCCGACTACGACCTCGACGAGCTCGCGGCGCGCAACCTGCTCGCGTTCCTGCGCGAGCAGCAGGACGCCACGCGCGTCCTGCCGTCGGAGCGCACGATCGTCGTCGAGCGCTTCCGCGACGAGATCGGCGACTGGCGCCTGTGCATCCTGTCGCCGTACGGCGGGCGCGTCCACGCCGCCTGGGGGCTGGCGCTGTCGCACCGCATCCGCGAGCGCCACGGCCTCGAGTCCGACGCGATCTGGTCCGACGACGGGATCATCGTGCACCTGCCCGACGCCGACGAGCCGCCGGGCGCCGAGCTCGTGCTCGTCGAACCCGACGAGGTGCAGGAGGCGGTCGTCGCCGAGCTCTCCGCGAGCGCCCTGTTCGGCGCGCGCTTCCGCGAGAACGCCGGTCGCGCGCTGCTGATCCCGCGCGCGTATCCCGGCCGGCGCACGCCGCTGTGGCAGCAGCGGCTGAAGTCGCAGTCGCTGCTGGAGGTCGCCAAGCGCTATCCCGACTTCCCGATCATCCTCGAGACCTACCGCGAGTGCCTGCGCGACGTGCTCGACGTGCCGGGCCTCGAGCGGCTGCTGCGCGGCCTGCACGCGCGCGAGCTGTCGCTCGTCGAGGTCGAGACGCCGACCGCGTCGCCGTTCGCCTCGTCGCTGCTGTTCGACTACGTCGCGACGTACATGTACGAGGGCGACGCGCCGAACGCCGAGCGGCGCGCGGCCGCGCTGTCGCTGGACCGCGACCTGCTGCGCGAGCTGCTCGGCCAGGAGGAGCTGCGCGAGCTGATCGACCCCGGCGCGCTTGCGATGGTCGAAGACGACCTGCAGCAGCGCTCGGACCGCACGCGCGCCGAGACGCGAGACGCGCTGGCCGACGTGCTGCGCCGCGTCGGCGACCTGTCCGCCGACGAGGTGCGCGAGCGCGTGCTCGCCGGCGTCGACGCCGACGCGCTGCTGCGCGCGCTGGAGGACGAGCGGCGCGCGATCGCGCTGCGCGTCGGCGGCGAGCGGCGCTGGGTCGCCGCCGACGACGCCGGCCTGTACCGCGACGCGCTCGGCTCCGTCCCGCCGGGCGGGCTGCCGGAGGCGTTCCTCGCCGACGTGCCCGACGCGCTCGTGCGGCTCGTCGCCCGCTACGCGCGCACGCACGGCCCGTTCGAGACGCGCGAGCTGCGCGCGCGCTACGGCGTCGATCCGACCGCCGCGCTCGAACGGCTGGAGCGCGACGGACAGATCGTGCGCGGCGAGCTGCGCCCGGGAGGGCGCCCGGGCGAGCCCGAGTGGTGCGACGCCGAGGTGCTGCGGCGACTGCGGCGCGCCTCGCTGGCGGCGCTGCGCCGGGAGATCGAGCCCGCCGACCAGCGCGCTCTGGCGGCGTTCCTGCCCTCCTGGCAGGGCGTCGACCGCCATCCGCCCGCCGGCGCCGGGATCGACCGCCTGCGCGAGGTGCTCGTGCCGCTGCAGGGGCTCGCGCTGCCCGCCGACGTGTGGGAGCGCGACGTGCTGCCGCGCCGCCTCGGCGCCTACTCGCCGACCTGGCTGGACGCGCTGTGCGCATCCGGCGAGGTCGTCTGGGTCGGCGCGGGCGCGCTCGGGCGCTCGACGGGCCGCGTGGCGCTGTACTTCCGCGAGGACGCCGAGGCGATCGGCCCGCCTGCGCCGCCGCGCGGCGCGGCCGCGCCGGCGCCCGCCGAGCCCGAGCACGGGCTGATCCGCGAGCGGCTGCTCGCCTCGCCGTGCTTCTTCACCGACCTGCTCGCCGACGTCGCGCTGGCCCCCGAGCAGGTGCAGGAGGCGCTGTGGGACCTCGTCTGGGCCGGCGAGGTGACCAACGATGCGTTCGCGCCGCTGCGCGCGCCGCGGCTGACGCTCGCCCGCGCCCGCCAGGCGCCGCGGGTGGGCGGGCCCGGTTCCCGGCGCTTCGGCGCGCGGCGCTCCGGCTCGCAGCCGACCGTGCAGGGCCGCTGGGCGCCGACCGACACGATCTTCCGCCGCGAGCCCGAGCCCGGCCAGCGCCGCCGCACGCTGGCCGAGCTGCTGCTCGAGCGCTACGGGATCGTCACGCGCGAGCAGGTGCTCGCCGAGGGGATCCAGGGCGGCTTCTCGGCGCTCTACGACGCGCTGTCGCAGCTCGAGACGCTCGGCGTCTGCCGCCGCGGCTACTTCGTCGAGGGGCTCGGCGGGGCGCAGTTCGCGCTGCCCGGAGCGGTCGAGCGGCTGCGGGCGCAGCGCGCGGTCGAGGAGACGCCGCCGCTCGTGCTCGCCGCGACCGACCCGGCGCAGCCCTACGGCGCGGCGCTGCCCTGGCCGCGGCGCGGCGAGGACGAGGGACCCGCCCGCCGGCCGGCGCGCGTGCGCGGCGCCTACGTCGTGCTTGCCGGCGCCGAGCCGGTGCTCTACGTCGAGCGGGGCGGGCGCGCGATCGCCACGCTCGTCGACGCCGGCGACCCGCGCCTGCACGCGGCCTTCGCGGCGCTCGCGCGGTTCGTCACCGCCGGCCGCGGGCCCAAGCTCTCGCTCGAGCGGATCGACGGCGCGCCGGTCGTGGGCTCGGCGCTGGAGTCGACGCTCGTCGAGCTCGGCTTCCGCGCCGGCCCGCGCAAGCTCACCCTGAGCGCGTAGCGGGTCAGCGTTCGCGCGCCTTCGCCGCCGCGGCCTCGATCCGCTCGAGCCAGTCCGCGACCGCGGCCTCGTCGAGCGGGGCGGCCGTCAGGCGTGCCGGCAGCTTGAGGAACATCCGCTGCGCCGGCCAGCTGCGCGCGTAGGGGGCGGGGCCGAGCAGGATCCCGCGGTGGCCGTCGACGGCGGGGATGTCGGCCGGCATGCCCTCGTTCCAGATCCACGTGTCCTTGTAGGCGAGGTCCGACGGGTCGGGCAGCTCGCCGCCGGGCAGCAGCGCCTCGTAGGTGAAGAGGTTCCACGCGCCGGTGACGGTCTCGTCGATCCGCTGCGGCCCGTCGCCGCGCGCGACGGCGACGGCCGCCTCCGAGACGCGCGGCTCGTCGCGCGGGAACTCGTCCATCAGCAGCGTGCTGAGCTGGAAGTTCTCGACGATCCCGCTCATCCGCCCGCTGATCCCGGTGCGCGTCGCCGGCTCGATCGCGACGTAGGGCTCCTCGTGCAGGACGCTGAGCATCGCCAGCAGCCACCCGGCGGCCTCGTGGACGTCCTCGATGCGCTCGGCGTACGGCGCCAGCTCCTGCGCCTCGGCGCGCGCCTCGGGATCGACGGAGAACAGCGCGATCGCGCCCGGCCAGACCTCGTGCAGGCGCTGCCAGGCGATCGCCGCCGACCGCCGGCGGCCGGCGGCCTCGTTGAGCGCGGCGGCCCGCTGCTGGGCGAGCCACTCCTCGGCCTCGTCCTCGTCGAGGTGCTCGGGCGGTGGGCCGACCGCCGCGCGCGCCTCGTCGGCGAGCGTGGCGCAGGCCGGCAGCGTCTGCTGCAGCGCCGCGAGCATCGCGGGCCGCGCCGGCCGCGGGTCGTGACCGGCCTCGAGCATCGCCCCGACGAGGCGCGCGGCGACGCCGGCCGGCTCGGGACGGAGCGAGTTCAAGCCCGAGGCCAGCATCGCCATCGCCTCGCGCGAGGCCGCCGGCGAGGCGTCCTCGACCGACTCGGCGATCCGCTGGACGAGCTCGTCGGCGCGGCCGTCGCTCCAGCTGTCGGCGGCGAGCGCGTCGAGCAGCTCGCGGGCGGTTGCGGCGATGTCGGAGGCCATGATCCGGAGTATTCCCGCCGCGGGGAGGCGGGCGCGCCTGCGCCGGATTCGGAATCGAGGACTGGACCTGGCCGCAGGGCGTGAGCCGCTGCGTGCGACCGCACCTCACGACCGGGGAGACAGCACGATGATCAGCAGGCTCGACTTCGTCGGCGTTCCGTCGCAGGACGCCGAGCGCACGCGCGCCTTCTACGTCGACACGCTCGGACTGCGGCCCGACGACAAGGCCAGGTTCGAGTTCTGGGCCGGCGAGACGTGCTTCGGGATCTGGGAGCCCGAGCGCCTCGGGATGCCGTTCGCGCCGCAGAAGAACGCGCATCCGGCGCTGCACGTCGACGACGTCGCGGCGGCGCGCAGGGAGCTGGAGGCCAAGGGCGTCGAGTTCCAGGGCGACACGCTGGACACGGGCGTCTGCCACATGGCCCTG
>DASZOA010000022.1:0-3303 GCA_035551055.1 Solirubrobacteraceae bacterium | reverse complement strand
CTGCAGGTCGAGCGAGGGATCCTTCGCGTAGGGGCGCAGGCTCAGCCGCTTGGGGTCGATCGCCGCGGTGATCTTCTTCTTGAGGATCTTCTCGTCGAGCAGGTCCTGCACGCGGATGCCGAGGCGGGCGGCCTTGTCGGCGTAGGCGGGGCCGATGCCGCGCCGCGTCGTGCCGATCTGCAGCTTGCCGAGCTTCGTCTCGCCGGCGGTGTCGAGCAGCAGGTGGTAGGGCATGATCACGTGCGCGTTGGCGCTGATGCGCAGCCCGCTCGTGTCGACTCCGCGCGCCTTCAGCGCGTCGAGCTCGTCGCTCAGCACGCGCGGGTCGATGACCACGCCGTTGCCGATGATGCAGCGCTTGCCGGGATACAGGATCCCGGACGGGATCAGGTGGAACTTGAAGACCTCGCCGTCGCGGGTGATCGTGTGGCCGGCGTTGTTGCCGCCCTGAAAGCGCGCGATCACGTCCGCTCGCTCGGCGAGCAGGTCGACGACCTTGCCCTTGCCTTCGTCGCCCCACTGGGCGCCGACGATGCAGATTCCCGGCATGTGCCGCAGAGTCTAGGCGGGGAGCGCCTCAGGCCGAGCGCACGTCGGGTCGCTGCTGGCGCGCGTCGGCTCCCCACAGCGGCAGCACCTCGCACATCTCCTCCAGGCGCGACACCGTCCGCTCGTTGATCTGCTCGGCCAGCTCGTCGCGTTCGAGGTTCGTCGTGATGATGATCGAGCGCTCGTCCTCGTAGCGCGCGTTGACGATCGCGTAGAGCTGCTCGAGCACCCAGGGGCTCGTCTTCTCGGCGCCGACGTCGTCGATGTGCAGCAGATCGACGGCCGTCAGCCGGTCGAGCAGCTCGACGTACGACGTGTCGCGGTCGTCGCCGAACGTCGTGCGGATCTCGGCGAGCAGCCGCGGCAGCGAGTAGATCGCGACGCTGCGCCCGGCCTCGAGCGCGTGGCGCGAGACGAGCATCGCCAGCGTCGTCTTGCCCGTCCCGACCGAGCCGAAGAACCACAGCCCGCGGCCCGCGTCGAGGTTGTCGTCGATGCGGTCGACGAAGCGCCGGACGGCCGCCGTGACCGGCGCTGCGATCTGCGTCACCGGCGGGCGGTCGAACGACACGCCGCGGTACTTGCGCGGGATGACGCCGCTGAGCCGGCGGGCGCGCGCACGGCCGACGCGCTGCGCCCGGCAGCGGCAGTCGCGCGCGCTGTTCGCCGCGTCGTCGATGACGAAGCCGCTGCCGTCGCACACGCCGAACGGGCAGCGATCGTCGGCCACCGCCGTGTGACGCGGGCGGCTCATCGGTCTGGCTCGGTCACCGGCGTGTGACCCGGGTCGCTGATCGCTCCCGGCGATCGTGCCCGCGAGTTGGCGCGGATTGATCCGAACCGGGGACGCGGACCGAACACCGTGTCGAGTTCACCGAATCCTGGAGGCATCTCATGCAGAACAAGACACTCGCGCAGGTCTGGGCGCTCGCGCTCGGCGGCGTCCTCGTGATCGTGGGCGTCCTCGGCTTCCTCGTCGAGCCGAGCTTCGCCGTCGGCGACGACGCCCAACGGGGAACGCTCATCGCGTTCGACATCAACGGCTGGCACAACCTCGTCCACCTGCTGTCGGGCGTCGTCGGGCTCGCGATGGCGGGGACGGCCGCCAGTGCCCGCCTGTTCAGCATCGGCTACGGCGTCGTCTACGTCGTCGTGACGATCCTCGGCTTCGTCGTCGGCGACGGCGGGCTGCTGCTGTCGATCATCCCGATCAACACGGCGGACAACCTGCTGCACCTCGCGATCGCCGTCACGGGCATCGCGGTCGGCCTGGCCAGCCCCGCGGCCACCACCCGGCGCCCGGTCACGGCCTAGCGCCGAAGTCGCGTGGCTGCGCGCCGGGGACGGGAGCACCGTCCCCGGCCGCGCGGCCCGCCGCGACCGGCTCACGCGTAGCGCTCCGGTGAGGTGTAGTTGAGGAACTTCGGATACTCCTTGGCGAACGTCAGCTCGACGTCGCCGAGCGCGCCGTTGCGGTGCTTGGCGATGATGATGTCGGCGATCCCCGCCCGCTCGGACTCCTTGTCGTAGTACTCCTCGCGGTAGATGAAGGCCACGAGGTCTGCGTCCTGCTCTATTTGTCCACTTTCTCGTAGATCGGACAGAATCGGGCGCTTGTCGGTGCGCGACTCGACCGCGCGGCTGAGCTGCGACAGCGCGATCACCGGCACGTTCAGCTCGCGGGCGAGGATCTTCAGGCCCCGGCTCATCTCGCCGACCTGCTGCACGCGCGACTCGACCCGCGCGTCGGCGCGCAGCAGCTGCAGGTAGTCGACGATGATCAGGCCCAGCGGCGCCTGCTGGTGCAGCCGCCGCGCCTTGGCGCGGATCTCGAGGATCCCGACGTCCGAGGAGTCGTCGACGTACAGCGGCGCCGCGGCCAGCCGCGCGGAGGCCTTGAGGATGTCGGGCCACTTGCTGTCGGCCACGCGCCCCTTGCGCAGCAGGTCGCCCTTGATCCGCCCCTGCGAAGCGACGAAGCGCTGCGCGAGCTCGGTCTCGGACATCTCCAGCGAGAACAGCGCGACCGGCCGGCCGTGCTCGATCGAGGCGTTCTCGGCGATGTTCGTCACGAGCGTCGACTTTCCCATCGATGGCCTCGCTGCGATGACGATGAGGTTGCCCGGCTGGAAGCCGCCGGTGATCTCGTCGAGGTCGCGGAAGCCGCTCGGCGTCCCGGTCAGCGCGGTGCCCTCGCGCGAGAGCTTCTCCATCTTCTTCAGCTCGTCGTGGAGGATCTCGTCGATCGTGCGGAAGTCCTTGCGGCGGTCGTCGTGGGCGACCTCGAGCATCGCCCGCTCGGCCTGCTCGACGAGGTCGCGCGGCGGGGCGGCGTGGTTGAGGACCGACGCCTGGATCTCGTAGGTCGTGCTCAGCAGCCGGCGCATGAGCGCGCGCTCGCGCACGATCTGCGCGTAGCGGCGGATCCCGCCCAGCCCCGGCACGCCGCCGGTCAGCTCGTCGATCGCCGCCTTCCCGCCTGCCTCCTCCAGGCGGCCCGTCGAGCGCAGCTGCTCGGCGACGGTCAGCACGTCGATCGGCTCCGAGTCGCGATACAGCGCGAGCATCGCCTCGTAGATCAGGCGATGGCGCTCGCGATAGAAGTCATCGGGCTTCAGGCCCTCCTCGATGACGAGGCCGTACATCGCGCGGTCCGACAGCAGGATCCCGCCGAGCACCGACTGCTCGGCCTCGAGCGAGTGCGGCGGCGCGACGCCGGTCGCGATCTGCGCGGGCGGGCGCGGCGAGGACTCG
>DASZOA010000021.1:0-5574 GCA_035551055.1 Solirubrobacteraceae bacterium | reverse complement strand
CGCCGACGTACTCGGGATACATGTCCAGCGCGCCGCGCCGCAGCGCGCGGTGGATGATCTCGGTGCTGCCGACGTCGGGCTTGAGCACGACGTCGTAGCCCTTGGCCTCGAGCGCCTGGCGGTAGAGCTCGCCGAGGATCGCCTGCTCGGTGAAGTTCTTGGAGCCGATCCGGATCGGCGGGCGCTGCGGCTCGGCGTCGCCCGCTGGGCGCGCGTCGTCGCCGCCGCCGCAGCCGGCGACGAGCGCGAGCGCGAACACCGCGACAACCGTCCCCAGACGGCGCATCGCCTATGCGGTGGCTCCGACCGGCGGCGGCTGCGCGCCGGCCGGCGCGGCGGCGGGCAGCGTGAACGAGAAGACGCTGCCCTTGCCCCGGCTGCTCGTCACCCAGATGCGCCCGCCGAGCTGGTCGATGATCCGCTCGCAGACCGCCAGCCCGATGCCGGTCCCGGGGTAGTCCTCCTCGCCGTGCAGCCGCTGGAAGGGCTCGAAGATGCGCTCGGCGTGCTCGGGCTTCATGCCGATCCCATTGTCTCGGACCGAGAAGCGCCAGTCGGCGCCGTCGCGCTCGGCTTCGATGCTCACGCGCGGAGTCTGCTCGCCGGTGAACTTCACCGCGTTTCCGATGAGGTTCTGGAAGACGCGGCACAGGTTCGCGCGGTCGGCGTGCACGACCGGAAGGTCGCCGACGGTGATCTGCGCCCCGCTTGACTCGATCGCCGCGGCGAGCGCGTGGAGCGCGTGGTCGACGGCGGCGGCGGCCGGCACGTCCTCGACGTGCAGGTGCCCGCGGCCCGCGCGCGAGTACTCGAGCAGGTCGCGGATCAGCTGGCGCGCCTGCTGGGTCGCGCCGCGGATCCCGTCGACGAGCTCGAGGTCGCCGTCGGCCTGCTCGCCGCGGCGGCGCTCGAGCAGCTCGGCGTACATCGAGATCGTCGTCAGCGGCGCCTGCAGGTCGTGCGAGGTGACCGACGCGAACTGCTCGAGCTCGGCGTTGGAGCGCGTCAGCTCGGCGTTGGAGTGCTCGAGCTCCTCGCGCCCGCGCTCGAGCGAGTCGGCCATGGAGTTGAAGCCGCGGGCGAGCTCGCCGAGCTCGTCCTCGCGCTCGGCGGGCACGCGCGTGGCCAGATCGCCGGCGGCGAGCCGTCCGGTCGCCTCGGCGACCGTCCGCACCGGACGCAGGACCGCGCGGCGCAGGTACAGCGTGAAGCCGAGCGCGACGGCGATCACGAGCGCCAGCCCGCCGATGCCCAGCCCGATCGCCCGCGCCGAGCCCCGCTCGGCGGCCTGCTCGCGGGCGTGCACGACCGCCCGCTCGCGCTCGAAGAGCTCCTCGAACTGCGCGCGCACCTCGTCGAGCCTCGCGCGACCGCCGTTGGTGAGCACCTGGCTGCGAGCCTCGTCGAAGCCGTCCTCGACGACGATCTCGATGAGCGACTTCGCCCACAGCTCGTCGTAGTCGCGGATCGCCTCGCCCAGCGCCTGCACGCGGCGCTGCTGGCCCGGGTCGTCGGAGACGAGCCGCGCGAGCCGGCGCGTCGCCGCCGGGTAGGCGGCGAGCTCGCGCCTGGCCGAGGCGAGGTAGCGCGCCTCGCGCGTGGCGACCCAGCGGTTGAGGGCGCTCTCGACCGACAGCAGCGACTTCTCGAGCGCGTTGGCGCGACTGAGCGCCTGCTGGGAGCGAAACGCCGTCCGGCCGGCGTCGCGCTGGGCGACGACGGCGACGATGAGGACGACGAGCGCGGCGCCGAGCAGGACGGCCGCCGCGGCGCTCACCGCCATCACCCTGGTCGTGATC
Source organism: Solirubrobacteraceae bacterium (assembly GCA_035551055.1). Classification (GTDB taxonomy): domain Bacteria; phylum Actinomycetota; class Thermoleophilia; order Solirubrobacterales; family Solirubrobacteraceae; genus CADCVQ01. Next base: position 3,775 of record DASZOA010000021.1, on the reverse strand, counting down.
TGGGTCCTGAGGCTTTGTCGTAGCACTGAACGTCCGCTCCCGGGGCCGGAGAACTCTACCCCGGCCGCGCGGAAGCCGCCAGCGCTCAGCTCGTCTCGAGCGCGGGCTCGTGCGCGATCCGCGGCATCCGCCGCATCCGGCGCGGCAGGTACCAGTTCCAGTCGCCGAGCAGCTTCATCGTCGCCGGCAGCAGGACGGCGCGCACGAGCGTGGCGTCGACCAGCACCGCGACCGCCAGGCCGACGCCCATCTGCTTGAACTCGAGCGCGCTCAGCGTGGCGAAGATCGCGAACACCGCGACCATCACGACCGCCGCGCTCGTCACCACCCCGGCCGTCGACTTGATGCCGTGCGCGACCGCGTCCTCGGTGCTCATGCCGCGATCGAACGCCTCGCGGATGCGGCTGAGGATGAACACGTGGTAGTCCATCGACAGGCCGAAGAGGATCACGAACAGAAACAGCGGCAGCCACGAGGTGATCGCGCCGCTGGACTCGAAGCCCAGCAGGTCCTCGCCGTGGCCCTCCTGGAAGACGAACACGAGCACGCCGTAGGCGGCGCCGACCGACAGCAGGTTCAGCACGATCGCCTTGATCGGGATCACGATCGAGCGGAACGTGACGAGCAGCAGCGCAAACGCCATCGACAGCACGAAGGCGAACACGATCGGCGCGTTGCCCTTCATGAGGTCGTTGAAGTCGCGGCTCTGCGCCGTCTGACCGGAGACGAGCGCCTCGGCGCCGTCGATCCGGCCGATCGTCTGCGGGATCAGCTGCTTGCGCAGCGCCGCGAGCGCCGCCTCCGAGCGCGCGTCCGAGCCGTCGCCGGCGAGCGGCAGCGCGAGGCGCGCGACCCGCTTGTCGGGGCTGACGTCGAGCTGCGTCGGCTGGCGCACGTGGCCGCTGGCGAGCGCGTCGCGGCGCAGGCCGTCGATCGCCGCGGCGACCGCGGGCGCGGTGACGTCGTCGGCGCCGATCGCGACGACCGCCGGCAGCGGTCCGCCCGGGAACGCGGCCTCGATGCGGTCGAACGTCTTCATGACCGCCAGGTCGCGCGGCAGCGAGTCGGTGCCGGGCACGCCGGTCTTCAACCCGAACGCCGGGAACGCCATGACGACGAGCAGCGCCGCGGCGGCGAGCGCCGAGAGCTTCGGCCGCGCCAGGACGCGGTCGAGGATCGCGCTCCAGATCCGCGACTCGCCGTCGCGCGAGCGCAGCCGGTGCAGGAGCGGGATGCGGCCCTTCTCGACGCGGTCGCCGAGCTTGGACAGCAGCGCCGGCAGGACCGTGATCGACCCGATCATCGCGACGGCGACGACGAGGATCGTGCCGGTCGCAAACGACGAGAACGTCGCGCTGCCGGTGAAGTACATCCCGGCCATCGCGACCATTACCGTGACGCCGGAGATCAGCACCGCGCGCCCGGAGGTCGCGGCGGCCGCCTCCAGGGCCGCCTCGGCGCTGCGGCCGGCCGCGCGCTCCTCGCGCTCGCGGCGCAGGTAGAACAGGCAGTAGTCGACGCCGACGGCCAGGCCGATCAGCAGGATCACCGACGTGATCGACTCGTCGACCGGCGAGGCGTGGCTGAACAGCGAGACGAGCCCGATCGTGGCGAACACCGCCGACAGCGCGAGCAGCAGCGGCAGTCCGGCCGCGACGAGCGATCCGAAGGCGACGACGAGGATCAGCAGGGTGACCGGCAGCGACAGCGTCTCGGCCTTCTTGAAGTCCTTCTCGAAGACCTCCCCGAGCGCCTTGCCCGCGCTGGCGTCGCCGAACTGCTCGATCCGCAGGGCCGGATTGGCGGCCTGCGCGGCGGCGACCGCGCGCAGCGGCGCGTCGACGCGCTGCTCGGCGGTCTCGAAGTCGCCCGCGAGCTGGAAGCTCACGAGCGCCGACCGCCGGTCGCGCGAGATCTGCCCGGCGTTGGCGGCGGCCAACGGCGACTGCACGTGGGTCACGTGCGGGGTACGCTCCAGGCGCCGCTCGACGTCGGCGACGGCGGACCTGAAGGCGGCGTCGCGCGCCGTGCCGTCGCCGCGCGACTGCACGAGCACGGTCTCCTCGGCGTGGCGCGGGAAGTGGTCGAAGATCGCGCGGTCGGCGCGACCGGATTCGCCGGGCCCGCTCTCCTGCCAGGCGAACGTGCTCAGGCCCGCGGCGCTGCCGCCGGCGGCGGCGACGGCGACGAACGCCAGCCAGCCGAAGATCGCGAGCTTGCGGTGGCGCGCGCTCCAGCGACCGGCGCGGGCGGCGAAGTTGTCGGATCGGTTGTGCATGAACGCAACCGTTCCATGGCGATCGCGCGCCGCCGATGCGGCTGGCAGGCGTCGTGTGGTTCGGTTGGCCGCACGCGGGGTAGGGGTGGGCCGTATTGAGGGCGCCCCGGCGGCGCCCGACAATCACCGTGTGTCCCCCACCGTCCTGATCGTCGACGACCACGCCGCGTTTCGGGTCGTGGCGCGCGCGCTGCTGCAGGCCGACGGCTACGACGTCGTCGGCGAGGCCAGCGACGGACGCGCCGGCCTCGAGGCGGCCGCGCTGCTGCAGCCGGACGTGGTGCTGCTCGACGTGCGCCTGCCCGACGGCGACGGCTTCCAGGTCGCCGACCGGCTCACGTCCGACGGCTGCCGGTCCGCGGTCGTCGTGACGTCGAGCTCCGACGATCCGCTGTATCCCGAGCGCGCGACGAGCAGCGGCGCGCGCGGCTTCGTCGCCAAGCACGACATCAGCGGGGCGGCGCTCGACCGCCTGCTCGCCGCGCCGCCGCACAGCCGCTCCGCTTGATCGCCCGAGATGCGAGGCTACGGCGATGCGCGTCGTGATCGCCGACGACTCCGTCCTGCTGCGAGCCGGGCTCGCGCGGCTGCTCGAGGACGCCGACTTCGAGGTCGTCGCGCAGGCGGCCGACGGCGAGGACCTGCTGCGCAAGGTCCGCGCGCACAAGCCCGACGTCGCGGTCACCGACATCCGGATGCCGCCGACGCAGACCGACGAGGGGCTGCGCGCCGCCCAGCAGATCCGCAGCGAGTTGCCGCAGGTCGGCGTCCTCGTGCTGTCGCAGTTCCTCGACGAGGGCTACGCGCTCGAGCTGCTGCAGGGCAGCGCCGAGGGTGTCGGCTACCTGCTCAAGGACCGCGTCGCCGACGTCGAGACGTTCGTCGACGCGCTGCGCCGCGTCGGTGCCCGCGGCTCCGTGCTCGATCCCGAGGTGGTCGCGCAGCTGCTGGGCCGGCGCCGCCGCGACGATCCGCTGGAGCGGCTGACGCCGCGCGAGCGCGAGGTCCTGGCGCTGATGGCCGAGGGCCGTTCGAACGGCGCGATCGCGCGCGACCTCGTCGTCACCGAGCGCGCGATCGAGAAGCACGTCACCAGCATCTTCTCGAAGCTCGGGCTGAGCGGCGCGGAGGACAGCCACCGCCGCGTCCTCGCCGTGCTGCAGTACCTCGACGCCTGAGCGGCGCGCGGCGCGGCGCGCGCGATCGCGCGATGGTGCGGCTAGCCGCACTGCCGGACACGTGCAGCCCCCATCGCCGCCCCCGTGGGCCGCTGAGAGGCTTGCCCCATGCGAACGAGACAGCGTCCCAGCTACGTCGAGGGGCCGACGACCGTCACGACGGTCGATCCCGACGGGCTCTTCCGGACCGTCCGTTCGCCTGCGGTAACGCTTGCCGGCGTCCACGGGACCCCTCCTCGTGTCCGCGTTTGCGGTTGACGAGCCGGCGGCGGTCGGGGAGGAGGTCGACCGCCGCCGGCTCGTTAACCGCGAACGCGGA
>DASZOA010000020.1:0-21019 GCA_035551055.1 Solirubrobacteraceae bacterium | reverse complement strand
GGATCCAGCGCAATCGGGTCGCCTACCACGTGTACTTCGAGAGCGTCGATCCCAACGCTCAGTATGCGGTCTTCAGCGGCGACTTCCCGCGCGCCGCCGAGAGCTTCGTGCGCCTGTTCGGCAGCGGCGGGTGATCGTCTGCCCCGCCTTGACTCGATCACTTGTCGACAACGCGGCGGGATCTGTGATACTGCTCGTTTGACGGCACGAAAGCCGGGGCAAGCTGCGCGCACGCGTAGCGCTTCCACACCACGGACTAGGGATCCCAATTGACTCGACTGCGTCACATCACGCTTCTCGCAACGGCAGTTGTGCTGGTCGCCTTCGCAAGCCCTGCGATCGCGCAGGACAGCGCGCTCGACGACGGCTACGGCGCCGGCGCGACCACGACGACGACCGACAGGCTTCCGTTCAGCGGGCTGGATCTGGCTCTGATCGCCGCGGGCGGCGTGCTGTTCGTGCTCGCCGGCGTAGGTCTGCGCCGCGCGGCGCGCACGAGCTGACCGCCGCTCGGGCACGCCTCGACGGGCGCCCGTTGACCAACGAGTAACGCCCTGCGTCGCCTGCCGCCCGGCCGCGGCGGGCGGCAGCGATCGCCGACCTGCAGGATCGCGTCGCTTGCGCTGCGGACTCGTGCAGACCCGGCCTCGGGTCGTGTCACTCGTCCACGCGCTCAGATACGATCGCGCCCGTGGCCACGGGGAGGCGCGGCAACGCGCAGGCGGGGGAACCATCCGTGCGTCGCTGGCAAGGGTGCGCGAGCGCACGACGGCCAGGGCGCGCGCTCGCGCTGCTCGGCGGGCTGCTCGCGATCGCGGGCGCGACCGGGACCGGCGACGCGCGGGCGGCGCCCGGCGACACGCTCGGCGTCTACGCCGGGGCCGGGAACCTCGACGGCGTCACCTCGTTCGAGGCACGGCTCGGTCGGCGCGTCGCCCGCGTCCACGACTTCCTCGACAAGCGCAGCTGGGCGTCGATGCTCGACCTGTCCTGGATCACCGAGCGCTGGCGCGGCGGCGGCTTTGCCGACCGCCTCGTGCTGACGGTCCCGATGATCCCGGACGACGGCGGCACGCTGGCCGCGGGCGCCGCCGGCCAGTACAACGCCCACTTCCGCAGGCTCGCCGAGGAGCTCGTCGCGCGCGGGCACGGGTCCGCCGTCCTGCGGCTCGGGCCCGAGTTCAACGGCAACTGGTTTGCGTGGACGATGCACGTCCCCAACGGCGGCGCGCTGTTTGCGACGTACTGGCGTCAGATCGTCAGCACGATGCGCGGCGTGCCGGGCGCGAGCTTCAAGTTCGACTGGTGCGCGAACGCCGGCAGCTCGTGGATCGGGGGCGGGCAGCAGCTCGAGGCTGCGGAGGCCTGGCCGGGCGACGGCTACGTCGACTACGTCGGCCTGGACGTCTACGACCAGAGCTGGGCGCCGCACCGCGCCGATCCCGTCGCGCGCTGGAACGAGTACGTCAACCAGCGCAACGGGATGGCCTGGCACGCCGCCTTCGCGGCGGCGCACGGAAAGCCGATGACGTTTCCGGAGTGGGCCCTCGCCGACCGCGCTGACGGCATGGGCGGCGGCGACAGCCCGTACTTCGTCGAGCAGATGTACCGCTGGATCGAGCGCCACCCGGTCGCCTACCACATCTACTTCAACAGCAGCGACCCCAACGCCGAGTACGCGCTCTTCAGCGGCCGCTTCCCGACCGCCGCGAGCCGCTTCGTCCAGTACTTCGGGCCGAACGCGCCCTCGCCGACGGCGGCGCCGGCTCCCCCCGCGCCCGCCGCGCCGACCCACGGCGGAGCGCCCGCCGGCGCCGCCGGCACCGGCGCCGGCGCCGGGAGCGGGACGTACCGCGGCGGCTCCCGATGGCCCGCCGGCGACACCCTCCGCCGCGACAGCCTGTCTCGCGATCACGTCGCGCGCGCCGACCCGGCGAAGCTCCGCATCTCGCGAGCGCGCATCCTGCGCCGCGAGGCGCAGCTCGACATCCTCGCGCCGATCACGCGGCGCGCGTCCGGCGTCGCGAGCGTCGTACTGCATTCGGCCGGCAAGCGCACGCGCTTCGAGGGCGTCGTCGACGCCGCGCGCGGGCGCGTGCGCGTTCGCAAGCCGATCTCGCGCGCGCAGGCAGCGAAGGGAACCGGCATCGTCACGCTGACGTACGCGGGCGATGCCGACACCCAGCCGCAGAAGGTGCGCCTGCGCGCGGCCGCGCGCAAGGCGCGCCTCGCGCTCCGGCGACCGCGGCTCGTCGACGGCAGGCTGCGCGCCGAGGGGACGATCAGCTCGCGTGCCCGCGGACGGGTGCGAACGCAGCTGCTGTACGCCGTCGGCGCCGCGAGCGTCGTGCGCCAGTACAGCGCGCCGATCGACGACGGGCACTGGAAGCTCGACGTCGCGCTGGCGCCGTCCGTGCTCGCCGAGATCGACCGCCGCGAGGGGACGCTGCAGTCCAGCACGCTGTTCACGGGGTACCTCCCGGCGCGCATCGGCGGCGAGATGCGCGCCTTCCAGGTCCTCGGCAAGTAGCCCGCCTCCGCCGACGACCGGCCATATCATCCGCGCGTGTGCTCGGGTGACGAGTCCGCGCCGACGGCGACGATCCTCGTGCCCGTGCTCAATGAGGCGCGCTGGCTGCGGCAGACCGCCGCCGCGATCTGCGGCCAGGCGGTGGACGGGGGCATCGAGGTGCTGTTCATCGACGGCGGGTCCTGCGACGGCAGCCGCGAGCTCCTCGCGCGGCTGGCGGCGGACGACGAGCGCATCCGCGTCCTCGACAACCCCGAGCGCGTCGTCCCGGCGGCGCTGAACCGCGGCCTGCGCGAGGCGCGCGGCCGATACGTCGCGCGAATGGACGCGCACACCGTCTACCCGCGCGACTACGTCGCGCGCGGGATCGAGCGCCTGAGCCGCGGCGACGTCGAGTGGGCCAGCGGGCCCGCCGTCCCCCACGCCTCGACCGGCTTCGCACGCTGCGTGGCGGCGGCGCTGGGGTCGCCGCTCGGGCGGGGCGGGTCGTCGAAGTGGTCGCACGCGGGCGGCGGCCCGCCCGAGACCGAGCTGGACACCGGCGTCTTCGCCGGCGTCTGGCCGCGCGCGACGCTCGAGCGCCTCGGCGGCTGGGATCCGGACTTCCATGTCAACGAGGACGCCGAGATGGCGGCGCGCGTGCTCGGCGGCGGCGGCCGCATCGTCTGCCTGGCATCGATGGCCGCGCGCTACGCGCCGCGCAGCACGCTGCGCGGGCTGTGGCGGCAGTACTGGCGCTTCGGGCGCTACCGCGCGATGACGGCCCGCCGGCACCCGATTGCCCTGCGGCGCGCGCACCTCGCCCCGGTCGCGCTGACGGCCACCGTCGCGGCGTCGGCCGTCCCGGCGCGGCTCGTGCGCCGGCCCGCGCACGCGGCGATCGCCGTCTACGCCGTCGTCGTCGGCGCCGCCGCGGCGCGCGTGGCTCCGACGCGGACGGCGCGCGACATCGGCGGCGTCGCCGTCGCGCTGGCGACGATGCATCTGTCGTGGGGCGCCGGGTTCATCTACGGCTGCGCCCGCGGGGGGCCGCCGATCGACGGGCTGCGCCGTCTGCTGCGCCGCGCGCCGCGCGACGCCGCGGCCCCCGTCGGTAGCCGCCGAGCATCCGCCGCCCGGGCGGATCACGCGGGTGAGCGGCGCGTCGGGTGACGCGGAGTCATCGGACAGACGTCCAGCGCGGCGCCTGCGGCCGGCCGGACAGCTGTACGAGATTCCGACCGGGGGCTGCGCCGGTCATGCGTCCGCTCCGAGGCAACGGACGTGTCTCGCACACGTCGACCACAGCCGCACCGCCTCCTGCGCGCCCGCGCCATCCTCATCGCCGTGGCGCTCACCCTCACCCTCCCGCCGCTCTGCGCGAGCGCCCGCGCGCAGCCCGCCGACACGCTCGGGGTCTACGCCGGCGCCGGCACACCCGACCGCGTCGCCGCGTTCGAGGGCCGCCTCGGCCGCTCGGTCAGCGCCGTGCACGACACGTTCGCCCGGGAGACCTGGAGCACGCTGACCGACGTGCGCTGGTTCCTCGAGCAGTGGGCGCCGACGCGGTACGCCCAGCGCGTCGTCTACACGGTCCCGATGCTGCCCGACTCCGGCGGCACGCTCGCGCAGGGGGCCGCGGGCGCGTACAACGAGCACTTCCGCCTGCTCGCCCTCAAGCTCGTCGCCGGCGGCCGGGGCAACGCGACCCTGCGGATCGGCCCGGAGTTCAACGGCAACTGGTTTCGCTGGACGATCGCGGTGCCCAACGGCGGCGCCGACTTCGCCGCCTTCTGGCGCCAGATCGTGACCACGATGCGCTCCGTGCCCGGCGCGAGCTTCAAGTTCGACTGGTCGCCGAACAGCGGCAGCTCCTACGTCAACGGCCAGCCGCTCAACGCCGAGTCGGCGTGGCCCGGCGACGCCTTCGTCGACTACGTCGGCCTCGACGTCTACGACCAGAGCTGGGCGTCGCACCGCAGCGACCCCGCCGCGCGCTGGAACGAGTTCCTGACGCAGGCCAACGGACTGCGCTGGCACCGCGACTTCGCGGCGGCGCACGGCAAGCCGATGACGTTCCCCGAGTGGGGCCTGGCCAACCGGCGCGACGGCTACGGCGGCGGCGACACCCCGTACTTCATCGAGCGGATGTACGAGTGGATCCGCACGAACGACGTCGCCTACCACATGTACTTCGAGTACGGCGACGCCAACGCCGACTACACGATCTTCGGCGGCAGCACGCCCAGCTCGGCGCGCCGCTTCGTCGAGCTCTTCGGCGCCGGGGCGAACGGGGCCGCGCTCACCGGCTCGGCGCCCGCCGCCGAGGGGTCGGCGGCCACCACGGGCGAGCGCCGGCGGAAGGCCTCGAAGAAGGGCACCAAGGCCAAGCGCTGCGTCAGCCGCAAGCGCAAGGTCCGCGGCTCGAGCAAGGTCGTCACCAAGCGCGTCTGCGTCAAGGCCAAGCGCTGCGTCACACGCAAGCGCAAGGTCCGCGGCTCGAAGAAGCTCGTCACCAAGCGCGTCTGCGTCAAGCGGGCGGCCAAGCGCGCCAACCGCCGCCGGACGGCCGCCAAGCGCGCGACGAGCGGCTCGCCGAAGAGGCTGACCGCCGCCCGCACGACGGCGTCGAAGGCCGGCTGAGCGCGCGCTACCGCGGCGGCCGCGCGGGCAGCGCCGCCAGCGCCGCGTCGAGATCGTCGCCGATCGTCCTCCAGTCGTAGCGCCGCACGACCGTCTCGCGGCCGCGCGCGCCGAGCGCACCGGCCAGCTCGTCGTCGGCCAGCAGGCGGTCGACCCAGCGCGCGATGTCGGCGGGGTCGTCGGCCACGATCACGTCGCGGCCGTGCTCGACGTCGAGGCCGGCGCAGCCGAGCGACGTCGTGACGACCGGCAGACCGTGGGCCATCGCCTCGAGGATCTTCAGCCGCGTGCCACCGCCGATCCGCAACGGGACGACGAGCAGCCGGCTGCGGGCGAACCACGGCCCGATCTGCGCGACCCGGCCGGTCACCTCGACCGGCACCGGCGCGGCGGCGGCCGCCGCGCGCAGCTCGGGCGGCGGCAGCGCGCCGACGAGCGCGATCCGCGCTCCGGGATGGGTCAGGCGCGGCGCGATCTCGTCGAGCAGCTCGTGGGCGGCGTCGAGGTTGGCGCCGTAGTCCAGGCTGCCGACGAAGAGCACGGGCCCGCCGGCGCCCGTGCCGCCGCGCGGCGCGACGCGAGCGGCGTCGACGCCGTTGGCGACGAGCGTCACGCGGCCGGGCGCCACGCGCTCGAACCAGCGCGCCTCCGGCGCGGAGACGGCGAGCACGCCGCCGACCGAGGCCGCCGCGCGCTCCTCGTGGCGGCGCACCGGATGCTGCTGGACGCGGGCGAGGACGCCGCGCGGGCGGGGCCAGAGCGCCGCCGCCATCGTCGCGATCCGCTCGGTGTCGACGTTGTGGCTGTCGAGCAGGGTGCGCGAGAGCGCCGCCGGCGGGACGTAGGGCAGCATGTACAGGCCGCTCGCGACGATCGCGTCGAAGCTCCCCGCGGCGATCCAGTCGTGCGCCGCGGCGACGGCCTGCGGCGAGCGGAACATACTGTGCTGAAAGGCGCGCCCGCGCAGGAGGTCGGCGCCGATCCGCGCCATCCTCAGCGCACGGGGCACGTCGTGGGCGACGATCCGCACCTCGTCGCACAGCTCGCGCAGCTGCGCGACATCGTCCGGCTGGGCGGGCACGCCCGTGTCGAGCGCGAACAGCGAGACGTCCCAGCCGCGCGCCGCGAGCTCGCGGATCAGCGCCAGCGTGCGCACGCGCGCGCCGCTGACCGCCGGCAGCGGCGGCTGGTGGACCAGCCACAGCACGCTGCCGGCCATCTCAGCCCCCGCCCGTTCTGCGCCGCCGCGCGAGACCGCGCAGGTGGTGGCGCTCGTCCGCCGTCAGCCCGGTGAACCAGAACACCGCGGCGTACGTGCCGGCGACGAGCAGCGCGGCCGGGACGGCGACGACGCCCGAGGGGCCGAGCGCGGTGATCGCCGCGCCGACGAGCACGCCGACCGCGAGCGCCGGCGCGTGCGCCCGCGCGAGCTCCGCCGACAGCTCGCCGAGGGAGACCGCGAACTGGCGGCACATGTACGGATAGAAGAAGCCGATGTTCGCCACCACGAGCGCGATCAGCGTTCCCAGGGCAACGCCCTTCAAGCCCAGCTCGTGCGCGAGGACGACGCTCAGGACGAGGTTGAGCAGCGCCTCGGCGGCCATCATCAGCGCGGGCACGCGGGCGCGACCGAGCCCCTGCAGCATGAGCAGGCCGGTGCGGGTGAGCGCGCTGACGGCGGCCGCGGCGGCCAGCAGCACGACGACGATCGCGGCGTCGCCGAAGCCACCGCCGAGCCAGAGGTCGATCAGCGGCCGGGCGAGGAAGCCGAGCGCGAGCGCGATCGGCGCGGCGATCGCGAGCGACAGGCGCGTGCCGGCGAGCAGGCTGCGCCGCAGGCCCTCGCGGTCCTCCCCCGCCTCGAGGCTCGAGGAGTGCGGGAAGAACGCCTTCGTCAGCGGCTCGATGAGCGATTCGAGCGCGAGCGCGAGCCGCTGCCCGACGGCGTAGACCCCCGCCGCCGGGACGCCCACGACGAGCCCGACGACGACCGTGTCGAGGCGGATGACGACGACCCTGCTCATGTCCAGCACGAAGAACCACACCGACAGCCCGGTGAAGCGCCGCACCAGGCTGCGGTCGACGAGGCGGGGCGCGATGCTCGTGCCGGGCACGTGGCGGCGCGCGAGCACGAAGCGCGCGAGCTGGCCGGCGAGGCTCAGCGCGACGGTCACGATGCCGAGCTCGACGAGGCCGCCGCCGCTGGCGAGCACGATCGTCCAGCCGATCGCCTGCAGGATCGTCACGCCGACGAGCGTGGCGTTGACGAGGTAGAAGCGCTGCAGGCCCATCAGCACGCCGCCGAACGTGTCCGACGGGATCGAGATGGCGAGGTCCAGCAGGACGAGCAGGATCAGGATCTGCGCCGGCCCGGCGAGCTCGGGCGAGATCCCGAACAGCGACGGGAACAGTGCCGCGATGACGGCGGCGATCAGCGCGGCGACCGAGCCGAGCGCGGCCAGGATCCAGAACGAGGTCGCGATCGTCGCGCGCAGGCCGCGCTCGTCGCCGCGGGCGCTGAACTCGGCGACGAACTTCGGCGCCGCCTTGCCGAAGCCGAACTCGAGCAGCTCGAGGTACAGCGCGAACGAGCCCACGAGCGCCCAGATCCCGAACGCCTCCTTGCCAAGCTCGCCCGCGAGGATCGGCGTCGTGACCAGCGCCGCGACCGCGATCACGGTCGTCGTCACGTACGTGCTGACGACGTTGCGCCGGTAGCGGATGGGGAGCGTGGTCACGGGTGTCTCGGTTCGTCGGGCGGCGCGTGGCCGGCCCGCGCGAGCCGGCCGCGAGGACCGTTACCGTCCACATGGTGCCCGCCGTGCGCCGCCGCCCGATCGCGCTCGTCAGCGACGCTATCGGCTTCGGCGGCGCCGAGGTTTACCTCGCGACGCTCGTCGCTGCGCTCGCCGACGAGCTCGACTTCATCGCGATCGTCGGCGAGCAGACGGGCGCGGAGGCCGCCCGCCGGCTCGCCGACGCGGGCGCCCGCGTCGCGCGCGTTCCCGGGCTCGGCCGCATCCCGCGGCCGGGCGCGCTGCGCCGCCTCGCGGCGACGCTGCGCGCGGCCGACCCGGCGGTCGTGCACGCCAACGCGACCGACCAGGGCGACGGACTCAGCGCGATCCTCGCCGCATCGCTGCTGCGGCGCCCGCTCGCGGTCACCGTGCACCTCGCGCTCGACGGGCGCGCCCGTCACCACGAGGCGCTCAGCGGCTGGGCACTGCGCCGCGCGGGCGCGGTGATCGCGGTGTCCGACGCGGTCGCGCGCCGGCTGTCGGCGCTCGGCGTGCGCGCCACCGTCGTGCGCAACGGCCTGCCCGCGCCCGTGCGCGCGCCCGCGGCCCGTGCGGCGCTCGGCGTCGACGAGGACGCCGTGCTCGTCGGCGGGATCGGGCGGCTGGCGCCGCAGAAGGGCTGGGACGTGCTCTGCCGCGCCGCTCCGGCGCTGCGCGAGCGATGCCCGGCCGCGGTCGTCGCGATCGTCGGCGACGGGCCCGAGCGCCCACGGCTGGAGGAGCTCGCCGCCGAGCACGGCGTGCGCCTGCTCGGCCCCCGCGAGGACGCCGCGTCGCTGCTGGGCGCCTTCGACGTGCTCGCGGCGCCGTCGCGCTTCGAGGGGCTGCCGCTCGTGCCGATCGAGGCGCTGCACGCGGGCGTCGCGGTCGTCGCCTCGGACATCGACGGCCTGCGCGACGTCGTCGACGACGCCGGCGTGCTCGTCGCGCCCGACGATCCCGCCGCGCTCGGGGCCGCGCTCGGCGAGCGCGCCGCCGACCCGCGCCGGCGCTCGCAGCTGGCGGCGCGCGGGCGCGCGCGCGCCGCCGAGCGGTTCGGGGTGCGGCGGATGGCGCGCGAGACGCTCGCCGTCTACGAGCGGCTCCTGGCCGTGCCGGCCGGCGGCCCGGGCTCTGTCACGATACCCGCGTGACGCTCCGGGACCTCGTTGCCGCGCTGCGGCGCTTCTGGCGGCCGGCGCTCGCCGCCTTCGCGTTGATCTTCGGTCTCGGCGTCGCGTCGCTGCTGCTGCGTCCCGAGCGCTACCGCTCCGAGGCGGTCCTGTCGGTCGAGCCGGCGGGCGGGAACCTCGGCTTCGACGCCCAGCAGGCGATCCAGCTCACGATCCCGCCGCTGCTCGCGCGCCTGCGCGCGCCGACGTTCGTCACCACGATCCGGCTGCGGGTCGACCCGCGCTTCCGCGCCGCGCACTACCGGGTCATCGCCGCCAACGACCCCGGCACGCCGATCATCAACTTCGCGGTCGAGAGCTCGAGTCGCCAGGCGGCCGAGCAGGCGGCCGACGTCGCGGTCCGCCGGCTCGAGGCGCAGCCGGGCTCCCAGCGCTTCCGGATCGTCGTGCTCAGCCCGCCCGGCGCCGCGACGTCCGTCCGCGCCCAGCGCACGCCGCCGATCCTCGGCGGCGCGTTCGTCCTCGGCTTGATCGTCGCCGTGCTCGGCGCCGCCGCCGCGCACCGCCTGCGCCCGCGGCTGCCGCGCGCCGACGAGTTCCGCGCGCTCTACGGACACGAGGTGCTCGGCGAGATCCCGCGTGCGCGCGACGGGCGCCAGCCGGCCGAGGCGATGGTCAACGGTCGAGGCTCGCCGGAGATGCTCGAGGCGTTTCGCAGCCTCGAGGCGCGGCTGACGATGCGCGCGATGGCCGGCGGCCGGCGCGACCTGAGCGTCTCGATCGCCGTCACGTCGTGGGGCAAGAGCGAGGGGGTCTCGACGGTCGTGACGAACCTCGCCTTCGCGCTGGCGACGCTGGGGCGCGACGTGACGATCGTCGACTGCGACATGCGCCGGCCCGCGGTCCACCGGCTGCTGGGGCTCGACCTCGAGCCGGGCGTGGCCGACGTCGGCGACGCGGGCGCGCCGATCGCGGCGCTGCGCAAGGCCGGCGAGCATCCCTCGCTCGACGTCGTGACGGCCGGGCGCCCCGAGCGCCACCCCGCCGAGATCGTGCAGGAGGCTCTGCCGCGCCTGCTGAGCGAGCTGCGCGACCGGACGGTCATCATCGACACGCCGCCGATGTTCGCGGCCGAGACGACCGCGATCGTCGCCAGGGCCGACTTCGTCGTGCTCGTCGCCGACTACCTCGAGCGCAATCCCGACGAGATCGACAACGCGCTCGACGAGCTTGCGCTGACCGCGACGCCGGTGCTGGGCGTCGTGCTCAACCGCGTCGACCTGCGCGACTCGCGCGGCCGCGCGAGCTACGCGTATCAGGCCGGGCCGCCGCCCAGGCCGCGCGGGCCTCGGCGATGAGCTCGACGAGCCGCGCGGTCTGACGCCGCGCGTCGTAGTGCGCCTGCGCCCGCGCGCGCGCCGCCTCGCCGAGCGCCACGCGGCGCCGCCGATCGTCGATCAGCACCGCCAGCGCCTCGGCGAGCGCGCGTGGGTTGCGCGGCGGCACCAGGACGCCGGCGTCGCCGTCACCGAGCAGCTCGGGGACGCCGCCGACGCGCGTCGAGATGATCGCCGCCGAGCACGCCATCGCCTCGAGCACCGCCCACGGGGAGGCGTCGGCGTGCGTGGGCGCCAGGACGACGTCGGCCTGCTGCAGGAGGTCGCGCACCTGCTCGGGCGCGATCGCGCGGTGCACGCGCACCCCGGGCGGCGCCGCGACCGACTCGAACGTCACGAGGTCGAGCTCGAGGTCGTGCCTGCGCCGCACGATCTCGACGGCGTCGAGGGCGTCCTGCCCCCCCTTCTCGGCGAACCGCCCGCCGACGAACAGCACCCGGGCGCGCTCGCGCGGGCGGCGCGGCGCGGGCCGGAACGCCTGCAGGTCGATGCCGGGGTGGTGCGTGATGCTGCGCGCAGCCGGCGCCTCGCGCTCGATCCCCTGCCGCGCCCAGTCCGACCATGCCAGGACGAGCGCGGCGCGGCCCAGCGCGCGGCGCTCGAGCGCGATGCTCGGCAGCATCGCCGCGCGCGAGTGCGGCCGCAGCGGCGACCACAGCGCGAACTGACGGTAGGCCCAGATCCCGACGTCGGCCGAGAGCACGACGGGCACGCGCCGCATCGCGTCGACCATCCCCAGGCCGATCGAATGGCTGACGACGTGCACGACGTCGACCGGCGCGCGCCGCAGCTCGCGCTCGAGCAGGCGGCGTGCGCGCACGGCCTGCACGAGGTGCCAGCGCACCGCCTGCAGGTCGAGGTCGGCGGCGCCCAGCCCCGGCACGCCGCGGGCGAGGGTCTTGGCGACGGGACCCTGCGGCGGCAGCGTCACGTAGCGCGCCTGCACGTCGTCGCGGCCGGCGAGGCCGGCGCGGATCGCGGGCTCGATGCGGCCGTGGCCGACGGTGCCGATGCCGAGGGCACCTTCGCTCATGAACAACGCCCGCAGCGGCCCGGACATCGCTGCGCCACACTACAGCCCGATGACGGCGATCCTCGCCCTGCTGCTGGCCGGCGGGCTGCTCGTGTGGTTCGTGCGCCTGGAGCGCGGCCGGCGGCCGGTCCTCGTGATCGCGTTCCTGCTGGCCGTCGTCATCGTCGAGGCGGCGATCTACCAGAGCCAGAACGAGATCCCGGACGGGATCTTCCACCCGGAGTACGGCGCGCTGTCGTTCCGGCTGCTGGACGTCCTCATCCCGGCGGCGATCCTCGCCCGCCTCCTGCAGCCCAAGCGCGCCGCGACCCCGCTGAACCCGACCGTGCTGCTGTGGCTGGCGCTGCTGGCGTGGCTGGCGACGGCAGGCGTGATCGGGCTCTACGACGGCAATCCGACCAAGCTCGTCGGCTTCCACGCCAAGGCGATCATCTACCTCGGCGCGCTCGTGCTCGCGGCGGGCGTCCCGCTCGAGCAGTACGTCGCGCGGCGGCGTCTGGAGCGCTTCCTCGCCCCGACCGCGGCGCTGGCCCTGGCGCTGATCGCAAGCGACATCGCGCAGGTCGACATCACGGCCGATCTGCCGCTCCTGCCGCTGCAGGACCTCGGCACGATGGGATCCGACGCGGCGACGATCTTCAGCGGTCTCGGCGCGCTCGCGCTGGCGATCGGGCTGTTCTCCGACGAGCGCCGGGGGCGGCTGCTGGCGTTCGCCGTGCCGCTGCTGGTCTCGCCCGCGGTCGCCGACCAGCGGGCGGCGTTCATCGGGCTCGCGCTGGCGCTCGCGACGGTCGTGATCGGGGTGCTGCTGTCGCGCCGCCGCGTGCGCGTGACGGCGACAGAGGGTGCGCTGGCGGTCGCGGCCGTCGGGGCGATCCTGCTCGTCAGCGCGCTGCCCGGCGTCGTCGCCGACCGCTCGGTCAAGCTGCCGCTGCAGGATCGGCTGACGACGACGTTCGGCTCCTACGAGGAGGTGCTGACGACGCGCGACCGGCTCAACCAGTGGTCGGCGGCGAGACGGCTCGTCGCCGAGCGCCCGATCCTCGGCTGGGGCCTGGGCGAGCAGTACACGTACTACGACCCGGGGCACCTCGTCTTCAGGCAGATCGACCTGACGCACAACATCTTCGGCGACGTGCTGCTGCGCACGGGCGCCGTCGGGCTCGCGCTCTTCCTGCTCGCGCTCGGCGCTACCGCCGCCGGCGTGGCGGGCACGTGGTGGCGCGAGGCCGACGATCGCGCCGCGGCGTTCGCGCTCGGTGCCGGCGCCGTCGTCGCCGGGCTGCTCGGCAAGGGCATGGCCGAGTCGGTCTTCGAGAAGTACCGACTCGCCGTCGTGCTCGGCCTCGCCATCGGGGCGGTGATCGCCGCCGGCCACCCGGCGCGGCGCGGGGGAGCCAGCCGCGCGGGCGCCGCGTCGTCGCGAGGCCGCGACCTACGGCTCGCCGAGGACCTGGTATGAGCGCATCTCGCCGCGCATCCGCCGACCGAGGTCGCCCGTGAACAGCACGTAGGCGTCCAGCGTGCCGGCGCGGCCGGCGATCCTGGCGCGCAGGCCGGTTGGCAGGGGCGCATCGAGCCTCCAGCGACCGTCGGAGATCTTCGCGCTGCGCTGGATCGTCTCCGTCTCGCCGGCGCGCTCGAACTGCAGCTGGAGGCGCACGACTCCGCGCGCGCGGGGGGAGATCGCTCCGGACGCGCGCAGCCGACCGCCCCGATAGGTCGGGCGCCGCGGACGCAGGGCGGCGGCGTTGCGGGCAGCACGCAGGCGCACCTCCAGCGGCCGCGTGCGCGCGTTGCCGGCGTAGGTCATCGTGACGATCCCGGTGCCGAGCCTCGCCTGGGCCGCCGGGATGCTCGCGCGCAGCCGGACGCGACGCTTGGCGGCCTCGACCGACGCCGAGCGCCGCGTGTGACGGCCGGCGGCGAAGAGGTCGAACTCGACCCTGCCGCCGGCGAGCGCGCTGATCGCGGCGAGCACGTCGAGCTGCCGCCGGGCGCGCACGATGCCGGCGCGGTGGAGGCTCAGCTTCGAGCTGGTGCGCGCGGGCGGTTCGAGCGACGACGGCGGCGTTTCGAGCGGTGCCGGCGGTGCCGGCGTCGGCGGCTGTGCCGGCGGCGGCTGTGCCGGCGCAGGCGGCGGCGGAGGCAGCGGCGGCGGGGGCGGATCGGGCTCCGCCCGAACGGTTCCGTCCGGCTCGGTGCAGCTGCGCCCCTTCGCGCCGGGCCACACCCCCTCGACCGTGGCGGGAACGCCGCCGCGCGCGGCGGCGGCGTCGGCGGGCGCCAGCACGCGCACCCAGCGGGCCGTCGACGGGGTTCCCGCCGAGTCGACGACGAACAGCATGTACCAGCCGGGCGGAGCGATGCTCGCGTTGGCGGGCGTCAGTGCGTTGAGGCCGCCGGCGGCGACCGCCGACGCGACCCGCAGCGGCACGACGCGCTGGTTCATGTCGAGGCTGTGGGTCACCGCGGCCGGCGCGACGAGGACCGCCTGCATGCCGCGAGCGGCGTGCTCGGTGAAGATCCCGAACGGCTCGTCGTAGGTCAGCACCGCCGCGGGTGCGCTCGGTCCAGGCGCCGGCCCGGTCGCGCCGACGCCGCGGATCACCGGCCGCAGCGCGCAGCGGTCGCCGTCGAAGAGGTACGGCGGCCAGTAGATCTCGGCGCTGTCGCGGCGCACCTCCGGCGGGAGCGGCGCCTCCGGCGGGCCCTCGTGCCCGTCGTCGCCGGCGGACATCACGCGTCCGTCGGGCAGCAGCGCGGCGGTCGAGTGATACGTGCGGTACTCCTGCTGGGCGGCGCCGAGGCGCCAGCTCCGCTCGCCCGGGCGGCGCAGCTCGACCTGCTTGAGCTCGGGCGGCGGGTCGTCACCGAGGTAGTAGTTGCCGGCACCCGATCCGTCGGCGGCGTGCTCGCCGCCCAGACCGCCGCCGAAGGCCGCGATCCCGCCGTCGGGCAGCAGCACGCTGTTGAGATAGAACCGGCCCTGCTGGAGATCGCCGGCGCGGTCGTGCGTCCAGCGCGGCGAGCCGGGCCCGGCGGTGAGCCGGTCGACGGCGGGGCGCGCCAGGTGCGTCCCCGGCGCATCGGTGCTGTCGGCGCCGCCGGGCACGAGGATCTCCCAGGAGCCCCCGAAGTCGTCCATCCGCGGCTCGAGCGCCGGCGAGCCGCCGTAGTGCGGCACGGACGGCTGCGTGTCGGGGATCTGCGACCACGCCGAGCCGCGCGCCGCTCCGGCGGTCTTCAGCGCATCGGTGTCGAGGATCGCCGAGTCGTGGCGGGCGGGCCCGGCGAGCGCGGCGTTGCCGTCGGGCAGCAGGAACAGGCCGGGGTACAGCGAGAGGTTCACCCCGATCCCGGTCGCCTCGCCGCGCTCGCCGGCCGGTAGCTCGACGACCGACCCGATGCCGCCCGCCGCGTCCGGGCGGTAGAGCTCCAGCCGCGGGTTGATCGTGCCCAGCCCGTCCTCCTCGAAGCCGCTGACCACGACGACGTCGCCGCTCGAGAGCTTCGTCGCCGTCGGGTACCAGCGCCCGTGCGACAGCCTCGGCCCGATCTCCCAGCGATGGGTGAACGGATCGAAGATGAACGTGTAGTCCAGGCCGGCGAACTGGGGCCGGTCCTCGTCCGGCCTGGGCTCGGAGAGGTTGCCGCCGACGAGCAGGACGCGCCCGTCGGACAGCAGCGCCTGCCCGGCGCAGTAGATCGCGGCCGGCAGGCTCTCGCCGGGCTTGTCCGGGTCGGGGTTCTCGGGGATCGGCGGCGGCGGGACCGGCGTCGACGTGCGCGTGGCGGGGTCGAAGAGGCTGGCCGAGCCCCTGTTCGAGCGCGTCCCGCCGACGAGCGGCTCGCGCCCGAAGATCAGGACCTTGCCGGTCGGCAGCACCGAGGCGTGGATCGCGTAGTCGGGCAGCGCGTAGAGGCTCGGCTCCCAGTAGCCGACGTCGTCGCGCGGGCGGGCGGCGATCGCACGGTTGAGCGTCGCGGTCTCACGCCGCGCGGCGGCGATCCGCGCGTCGCGCTCGCGCGGGGACATCCGCTCCCAGCGCGCGCGCGCCGCCCGCTCGCGCGCTCGTGCGTAGGCGTGCTCGCGCGCGTGGGCGCGGCCGAGCGCGGCGGACTCGGCGGCGTCGACGCGCCCGCGCGGCTCGTGCGACGCGACGTCGGCGGCGACGGGCGGCGCCGGGGCGATCGCCGCGACGGCGAGGGCGAGCGCCGGCGCCCAGCGGCGCCGGCGGGGGGTCAGGAGTCGTTGGACTGCAGGACGGCGGCGGGCGTCAGCAGCAGGATCTTCAGATCCAGCCACGGGCTCCAGTTCTCGATGTAGAAGTTGTCCCACTCGATGCGGTCCTGCAGGGAGGTCTGACCGCGCAGGCGGTTCACCTGGGCCCACCCGGTCAGTCCCGACTTGACGCGGTGGCGGTCGCCATAGCGATAAACGTGCTGGCCGAACAGGTTTGCGCACCCCGTCCGCTCGGGTCGCGGTCCGATCAGCGACATCTCCCCGCGGACGATGTTCAGCAGCTGCGGCAGCTCGTCGAGCGACGTGCGCCGCAGAAGGCGTCCGACGCCCGTGCGGCGATCCTCGGCGGTGACGTCCTCGGTCTCGTCGAAGACGCCGAGCGTCTGCGCGACCCAGCGCGCGTCGTTCTCACGGCCCTCGGGGTCGACGCGCATCGTGCGGAACTTCAGGATGTCGAACTCGCGGTCGTCGAGGCCCACGCGCCGCTGGCGGAAGAAGATCGGCCCCGGCGAGCTGAGCTTGACCGCGAGCGCGACCGCGAGGATGAGCGGCGCCGTCACGAGCAGCAGCGCCGCCCCGACGACGCGATCGATGGCGTACTTGCACTCGAACTGCCAGCCGCGCGGATCGGTGCGATCGACGCGTGCGAGCGCGATGCCGCCGACGTGCTCGACGGTCACGCGCCGCGACATCTCCTCGAACAGCCGCGGCACGAGCGAGACGTCGAGGCCGAGCGCCCGGCAGCGCCGGACGATCCTCAGCAGCACGTCATGGGGCGCCGTCGAGAACGCGACGATCACGTGCTCGACGGCATGGCGGCGGACGACCTCCTCGAGGTCCCAGCTGCTGCCGAGCACCGGGACGCCGTGCGGCTCGGCGTTCGCGTCGATGAGCGGGTCGTTGTCGAGGAAGCCGATCGGCTTGAGCCCGAGCTCGGGCCGCTCGTGCAGCCGCCGCGCGAGCGTGTTGCCGATCGCGCCCGACCCGATGATGAGCGTGTTCAGTCCGCCGGCGACCGCCCGCTTGGCGGCGAGCTCAGCCGCGACGCGCCCGCCGATGAGGTAGACCGTCGAGAAGGCCCAGATGCGCACGACCTGCGTCGCGGCCTGCGGGTCGGGATCGAGCGCGACGCGCGCGGCGATGATCAGCGTCGCCGCGAGCGCCGTCGCTCCGACGATCTGGCCGACGTACTCGAACGGCGAGAGCTTCAGGCGGAAGCGGTAGCCGCGGCGCGCCGCGATCGCCGCGATCGTCAGCGCCATGTAGAGCGCCATCCAGATCGGCGGTCCGACGGGCGCGCCCGCCGTCGCTGCGCCGATCGCGTTCGCGGCGGTCGCGACGCCGAGGGCGACCACGTCGAGGCCGAGCAGAAACCAGCCGCGCCGGCGCCGCCGCGAGACCGGCGCCGGCTCGGGCGTCCGCCGCGGCGTCGGGTAGGCGACGTCGAAGTCCGCGAGGTGCGTCTGCTCGGGGTCGCGCACGGCGGCCTCGGGCGCGCTGCGGCCGAGCCGGGGCACAGCGGTGGCGAGGCGCCACCCGGCAATGACCGACGGGACGCGCACTACCGGCTCCGACGGCGCGCGGTCGCGAGCACGACGCGTCGCCCGGGCAGCGCCGAGCGCAAGCCGCACCCCGTCCTGGGTCCTGGGCGATCGTACGTCGACATCCCTGTCCTGATCGGACCGTCGCGGGGAACGCTCAGCCATCGGCCACGGCCCGTGGACGAAGGTTGGGCGGGCCGGGGCCGCTGGCCGAAGCCGGACGCGCGCGAAGCTGGACGGAAGCGGTCGTCCGGACGGCGGCGTTCACGCCACCGGCATACCCAAGGAGCGCAATTGCAGCGCTAGACGTTCGTGTAGCGTCAACGACGTGGCCGAGCCGCCCTTCCTGGCCCCCGACGTCCTCGTACTCGCCAGCGGCGGAACGCTCGGCGAGGCGTGGATGAGCGGCCTGCTCGCGGGGATCGAGGACGCGACCGGTCACGACTTCCGCACCACCGAGGCGGTCGTGGGAACGTCCGCGGGCGCGCTCGTCTCGGCGGCGCTCGTCGCCGGCCAGCGGCCACGCCGCCCGCGCGCGCCGGCGGCGGTGCCAGAGCTGCCGGCGGGCGCCACGAGCGGCGACGTCGCCTCGGCGGGGTCGTCGCGGCTGGCCGCACAGTGGCTGCCGCTGCCGCGCACGATCCTGCAGAGCCTGGCGCGCGAGGCGGTGCGCCTCGCCGGGACCGCGGCCACGCCGCTGGCGCCGGTGGCCCTCGCGGCGGGGGCGAGCGGCAGCACCGCGCTGCGCGCCGCGCTGCTCGGACGCACGCCGGGCAGCGACACCTCGCTGCAGGCGATCCGCGACAAGATCGAGCGGGCCGGCGCGCGCTTCGACGGGCGCCTCCGCGTCGTCGCGGTCGACCGCGGCAACGGACGCCGGGTCGTGTTCGGCGCCCCCGGCGCGCCCGCGGCAAGCGTCGCCGAGGCCGTGCAGGCGTCCTGCTCGGCGCCCTGGGTCTTCGCCCCGGTGCGGATCGGCGCGCGCGAGTACGTCGACGGCGGGATCTGGAGCAACACGAACCTCGACGTCGCGCCGGGCGGGCGCGCGACGCAGATCCTCTGCCTGAACCCGATCATGAGCCTCGAGATCGCACTGGCATCCCCGTTCGGCATGCTACGCGCAATCGCCGGCAGCACCGCGGCGCTCGAGCTGCTCGCGGTGCGCAGCCGCGGCGCGAAGGTGCGGATGATCGGTCCGGCGCCCGAGATCGCCCGCGTCATGGGCCGCGACCTCATGGACGGGCGCCTGCGCGAGGAGGTCCTCGCCGGCGGCTACGCCCAGGGGCTGCAGACCGGCGGCTCGAGCGAGTGACGCCGGCTCGAGCTCGGCGCTGCGCCGCCCCGTCGCGGTGGGTATGCCGATCCCGTGGCGCGGGACTCCGACAAGCGCAGCACGCGCACGATGATCGCCGTGCGCTACGTGCTGCCCGCGGCCATCGCGCTGGCCGGAGCGCTCGTCCTGATCTTCAACCGCTCGCTCACCGGCCTGGAGGGCTTCGCGATGGCGATCGGCGTCGCCGGCTCGGTCCTGCTGCTCAACGTGCTCTACCGCGTCGGCGTCAGCGGCGACCGCGAGCGCGACGAGGAGGAGGCGGCGCGGGTCTACTTCGACCGCCACGGCCGCTGGCCCGACGAGTAGCCGGCCCGCGACGCGGCCGAGCGACCGGCGCGCGGAGCAACGCGCCTACGGCGTCGGGAGCGGCTCGCGCGCGCCGAGGTCGACGGCCTGCGGCTCGGTCTGCGACTTGCGCACCGCGTCCGAGAGCGCGCGCACGTAGGCGCGCCCGGCCGCTTCGATGATGTCGGTCGCCACGCCCTGACCCGAGGCCGAATGGCCCTCGTACTCGAGCACGACCGACGTCTCGCCGAGCGCGTCCTGGCCGCCGGTGACGGCGTCGACGCGAAACGCCCGCAGCTGGGCGTTCAGGCCGGTCGCGGCATTGATCGCCTCGAAGACGGAGTCGATCGGCCCGTCGCCGGAGAACTCGCCCGTCGCCGTCGCGCCGTCGGGCAGCTGGACGGTCACCTTCGCATGCGGCGCGCGCCCCGACCCGGCCTGCACCTCGAAGGCCTCGAGCGCGTAGCCGGCCAGCTCGTCGCGCAGGTCGTCGGTGACGATCGCCTCCAGGTCCATCGCCGTCACCTGCTTCTTCTTGTCGGCGATCTCCTTGAAGCGCTTGAACGCGGCGTTCAGCGCCGCGCCCTCGACGGTGAAGCCGAGCTCGGCGAGCGTCTGCTTGAGCGCCGCGCGACCGGAGTGCTTGCCGAGCACGAGCGAGTTGGCGTCCAGGCCGACGCTGCGCGCATCCATGATCTCGTACGTCGTGCGCTCCTTGATCACGCCGTCCTGGTGGATCCCCGACTCGTGGGCGAACGCGTTGCGCCCGACGATCGCCTTGTTGGGCTGCACGACGTAGCCCGTCAGGCGCGACACGAGCCGCGACGTGCGCGCGAGCTCGGTCGTGACGGTCGTCGTGTGCAGTCCCGACGCGTCGCCGCGGGTGTGCAGCAGCATCACGATCTCCTCGAGCGACGCGTTGCCGGCGCGCTCGCCGATCCCGTTGACGGCGCACTCGACCTGCCGCGCGCCGGCGAGCAGGCCGGCATAGGAGTTCGCGACCGCCAGGCCGAGATCGTCGTGGCAGTGCGTGGAGACGACGACGCCGCGCAGCTCGGGGATGAGGCGGTACAGGCCGTCGATGTAGGCCATGTACTCCTCCGGGGTCGTGTAGCCGACGGTGTCGGGGATGTTGATCGTCGTCGCGCCCTCCTCGATCGCCGCAGCGCACACCTCGGCGGTGTACTCGAGGTCTGCGCGCGTGGCGTCCATCGGCGAGAACTCGACGTCGTCGACGAACGACTTCGCGTGGGCGACGGCCGCCCGCGCCTGCGCGAGGATGTCCTTCCGGGTCGACCGGAACTGGTGGACGATGTGGATGTCCGACGTCGAGATGAACGTGTGGATGCGCGGCCGCTCGGCGTCGCGCACCGCTCGCGCCGCGACCTCCACGTCCGGCGCCTGCGCGCGCGCCAGGCCGGCGACGATCGGCCCGGCGACCTCCCGCGCGATCGCCTCGACGGCCTCGAAGTCGCCGGGCGAGGCGATCGGGAAGCCCGCCTCGATGACGTCGACGTTGAGGCGCGCGAGCTGGTGGGCGATCTCGAGCTTCTCCGCGGTGTTCAGCGAGATCCCCGGCGACTGCTCGCCGTCGCGCAGCGTCGTGTCGAAGATCCGGACGTGGTTTGGGTCGTGCTCGTTGCTGCTCATGACGTGTGCTGCTCCTCGCTAGGGCTCGTGATGTGCTGCTTCCCAGTCGGCTTGCGGCAGTGCGGCCGCCACGCAGAGCGCTCCCCCTAGCGGGGGAGCAGGAGAAGCAGGGACAGCACGAGCGCGTGCGTCATGCACGGCGCAGTGTAGGTCATGGGCGCAGAGCGTGCCCAGCCCCGCTCGACGCGACGGGGAAACGCACGGCGTGCGACCCGGACCCGGCGCGGCCGCGGGTGGACAGGCCGGGGTGCGGGCATCATGTGGGGGCGATGCCGCGCGAGACCGGATTTCCGACGCGAGACGCACAGGACGACTTCCTGCGCGCGCGTCGCCGGCGCGTGTTCGCGCAGCTCAGCTCGCTGCTGCGGCTGGAGTCCGGCGACGCGCGCGCAGGAAGTCGTCCTGTGCGTCTCGCGTCGGAAATCCGGTCTCGCGCGGCATCGCCCCCACATGATGCCCGCACCCCGGCCTG
>DASZOA010000019.1:0-3843 GCA_035551055.1 Solirubrobacteraceae bacterium | reverse complement strand
CACCCAGAAGCCCTCGGCAACCGTGAAGAAGATCACGACCAGCAACATGAACAGCAGCGCGACGAACGCCCCCTGCGCCGCACCGTTCAGCGCCGCCCGGGCCGTCGTGACGCGTCCTGTCACCTGCTCGACGAGCGAGATTCCCGTCCCGACGATGCTGACCCGCTCGACCGCGAAGCCGCGGTCCGACAGCCAGTCCACCGCGCGCTCGGCCTCCTGATAGCTGGCAAAGGTGGCGATCGTCTCTCGCGCCGGCCGCGCGGCCCGCGCCTCGTCGTGCTCGACAGTCATCGAACCTCCCTCCGCCGGATATTCGCTACGCACCTCGCGTTCCCGCAAGCTTGAGGAAGGCGCGCCGCGCCGTCAGCGCACTGACGTCGCTTCCGGCTGCCCGGACACTGTCGGCAACCCGCGCCGGTACAGGTGGATGCACGGCCGGCCGCGGGAGGGGGTAGATGGTGCGGCGACCGCACGGCCCCAAAGGAGCAGCGATGAGCGAACCAGACGAAGCACCCGGCACGTTGACCGACGAGGAGATCGAGACGCACCGGTTCGACAGCGCGACGGTCGCGACCGCCGACGACGCGGACGACACCGGCGACACGGGCGACGACGCGGGCGACACGGGCGACGCGGCCGACGCCTCGGACAGCGGCGACGCGTCGGACACCGGCGACGACGCCGGCGACGCCTCGGACACCGGTGACGACGCCGGCAGCGACAGCTAGCGCCGGCATCGCGACGCCCGCGCGCCCGCCCGCGCGGGCGCCGTCGGCGCTGGCGCTCACGCTCGCTCCGGTCGCCCGGCGGGAGTTCCTGGAGGAGCACTGGGACCGCCGGCCGCTGATCCTCGTGCGCGACGAGCCGCGCCGCTTCGACGCCATCCTGTCGGACGCCGACGTCGAGCGCCTGGTCTGCGAGACGGCGATCCGGTCGCCGGCGTTCCGGCTCGTACGCGACGGCGCGCAGCTGCCGCTGGCGGGCTACACGACGGACATCGCGTGGCGTCCGGGCAGCTTCTCGGGCACCGCGCTCGTCGACCGCGTCGCCGCCGAGCACGCCGCCGGGGCGACGATCGTCCTGCAGGCGCTGCACCTGCACTGGCATCCCGCCGCCGTCTACTGCCGGGGGCTGGAGGCCGCGCTCGGCTGCCCGGCGCAGGCCAACGCCTACTGCACGCCGGCCGCCTCGCAGGGCTTCGGGGTGCATCACGACACGCACGACGTCTTCGTGCTGCAGGTCAGCGGGCGCAAGCGCTGGCGGATCTACGCACCGGTCGTCGAGGTGCCGCTGAAGGACCAGCGCTGGTCGACCGTCGATCCCGACGACGTCGGCGAGCCGCTGCACGACACCACGCTGGAGGCCGGCGACACCCTGTACCTGCCGCGTGGCTGGCCGCACGAGGCCAGCGCGGCCGATGCCGCCTCGCTGCACGTCACCGTCGGCCTGCACCCGCCGACGCGACTCGACGCGCTGCGCGCGGCGCTCTCCGAATGCGCCGACGACGTCGAGTTCCGGCGCGCGCTGGACGAGGGCGGCGAGCTGCCGGCCGAGCTCGTGGAGCGGCTGGCCGCGCGGCTGAGGCCGCAGGACGTCGCACGCCGCGCGCGTCAGCGCTTCGTCGACGGGCGCCGGCCGATCCTCGACGGCCAGCTGACCCAGGTCCGCGCCCTCGAGCGCCTGACGCTGCACATGCCGCTGGAGCGGCGGGCGACGGTGATCTGCGATCTGGAGGAGCTGGACGGCGGCGCCGTCGCGCTGCGCTTCGAGGGCAAGCACGTGCGCTTCCCGGCGCACGCGGCGGAGGCGGTGCGGGCGGTGTACGACGCTCCCGCTGCGCTCACCGCCGCGGCGCTCCCCGGGCGGCTGGACGGCGCCGGGCGGCTCGTGCTCGTGCGGCGGCTCGTGCGCGAGGGGTTCCTGCGGATCTGCGAGGTGTAGTCCGCGGCGCGAGCGCGGCGTGCGCGGTCGGCGGTCGGGTGGCTCGCGCGCCTCCCGCTGCCGCGAGCGCCGGGCGCCGCTCCCGCGCTATCCCGGCGGCGGGACGGGCGGTTGCGCGGGCCGGTCGGAGGCGGGCGGCGGGTTCGGCGGCGGCGGCGCCGGCGCCGACGGCACGACCGGGCTCGCGTCGCCCGTGCCCGGTTCGCTCGCCGGCGGCGAGGGCGCCGGCGCGACCGGCGGACGCGGCGGCGGCGCGGGCTGCGCTGCCGGCACCGGCGCCGGTTTGCGGCGTGACGCAGGGGTGTCCTTCGATGGCGTCCCGCCGCCCTCGCCGTCGGTCTTGGCACGGCCGCGCCGGCCGCCGGGCATCGGCGCCTCCCGATCGGCGGGCGGAGGGACCGCGCGATCGTCTGCGGCCGGTGTCGGCGCGTTCGGCGCGGGCGCGGGCGCGGGCGCCCGCGCCGGCGCTGCGACCGGCGGCCGCTCGGTTGCGGCGGGCGCGACCGCGGGCGGTACTGCGGCCATCGCGGGCAGGCGCGCGGTCGGCACCTCGCCGGACAGGAGCGGGAGCGGGTCGACGGCGCACGCCGAGCACGCGGCGTCGCCGCGGCGGACCTCGAAGTGCAGGTGCGGTGCGCTGCTCGAGCCGGTCGAGCCGACGCGGCCGATGACCTCGCCTCGACGGACGTTCGCGCCGGGGCGCACGCTCGCCGCGAACGCGCTGAGGTGCGCGTAGCAGCTCGCCAGATGGAGGCGGTGCTGGATGCAGACGAAGTTGCCGTAGCCGCCAGACCGAGCGCTCGACTCGACGACGGCGATGCGCCCGCCCTCGGCGGCGCGGATCGGCGTGCCGGACGGCGCGAGGAAGTCGACGCCGTTGTGCAGGTGCCCGGGGCGCGGGCAGCCGAAGTAGCCGCAGCCGCCGACGACGCCCTCGACCGGCGTCGCAAGCTCGCCGCGGCCGGGCAGCGGGAGGGTGCCGAGCAGTCGCCACGTGCGGGCGCGCTCGAGAACCATCGCGCTCGCGAGCCGGCCGTCCGAGCCCGCGCCGTAGCGGGCGGAGAGCGCGCGCCGGGCGCGGCCGCCGAGCCCGCGCGCGCCGCCCGCCCTCAGCTCGGCGGCGAGCGTCATGACGACGTCGAAGTCGTCCTTGACCGACGGGTGGCGCCGCGAGCGGTTGGGATAGCGCGGCGGGCGTGGGATCCCGCGGATCGCGTCGCGATGGCGCCGCCACGCCGCGTGCTCGGCCAGCTTCGCGGGAGCCTCGCCGAAGCCGGTCTCCTGGTAGTGGACGGCGGCGATCAGGTACCACGGGACGCCGAAGCGGCGCCTGGCGATCCTGTACAGCGAGAAGTACGGGTGCGCGCGGAGGATCCGCTGGCGCTCGCTCAGTGGTCTGCGGGCGCGGCGGATGTCGGCCGGCGTGGGCGTGCCCTCGAGGTCGATCGTCAGCTGGCGCGCGAGCCTGTCGGGATCGCCCGCGGCCCCGGTCAGCGGGTTGCCCGCGTGCGGGCGCTGGCCGAAGGACATCGCGACCGCGAGCAGCAGGCACAGCACGGCCAGCCCCGCGAGCAGCGGCGGCAGGAGCACCCGGCGGGCCAGCCGCCGGGCCGGCCGCAGACGATTGCGCGTTGACGCCTCCACCCGGTCGGCTGTGTTCGACGGCGAGCCGCGCGGGCCTGCTCATGGCGGCTGCAGGATCGAGCTGGGCAACGGGCGCGGCCCTGGCCGCAGCCGGGGCGGGTGGCGCGATCAGCGTCGCCGGCGCAGCCGGGGGCGCGGGCGGTTCGGTACGAGCCGCCCGAGCTCGAACGCCCAGACCGCGGGGCCGTCGAGCAGCCCGAGCAGCGCGCCGTCGCGGTCGCCGCGCGCGGCCGCCCGCGCTCCGGCCGCCGCACGTTG
>DASZOA010000018.1:0-3570 GCA_035551055.1 Solirubrobacteraceae bacterium | reverse complement strand
GCCCGGCGATCGGATCGCCGGGCCCTTCGTACGTGGGCTCGCCCTCGTGGAGGCGAGACCCGCGCTGCGGCTCGCGAGAGCGAGCCTGGACGGCGTGGCTACATCATGCCGCCCATGCCGCCCATGCCGCCGTCGCCCATGCCGCCCATCGACGGCTCCTTCGTCTCGATCTCCGCGACGATCGCCTCGGTGGTGAGGATGTTCTTCGCGATCGACGCGGCGTTCTGCAGCGCCGAGCGCGTGACCATCGCCGGATCGATGATGCCCGCGGCGATGAGGTCCTCGATCTCGTTCGGCTGCGCGTTCAGCCCCTGGCCCTTCTTGGCCTTGCGGACGTCGTTGACGACGACCGAGCCCTCGAGGCCGGCGTTCTGCGCGATCTGGCGCAGCGGCTCCTCGAGCGCGCGCAGGACGATCTTCGCGCCGGTGCGCTCGTCGTCCTCGTACGTGTCGAGGTCGATCGCCTCCGAGGCCTGCAGCAGCGCGACGCCGCCGCCGGGCACGATGCCCTCCTCGAGCGCCGCGCGGGTCGCCTGCAGGGCGTCCTCGACGCGGTGCTTCTTCTCCTTCATCTCCGTCTCGGTGGCCGCGCCGACCTTCACGACGGCGACGCCGCCCGACAGCTTCGCCAGACGCTCCTGGAGCTTCTCGCGGTCGAAGTCCGAGTCGGTCGTCTCGATCTCGGCCTTGATCTGGTTGATGCGGCCCTTGATCGCGGCCGCATCGCCGGCGCCGTCGACGATCGTCGTCGTGTCCTTGCCGACGACGACGCGGCGCGCGCGCCCGAGCTGCGAGATCGTCGTGTTCTCGAGCTTGAGGCCCATCTCCTCGGTGATGACCTCCGCGTTCGTCAGGATCGCGATGTCCTCGAGCATCCGCTTGCGGCGATCGCCGAAGCCCGGCGCCTTGACCGCGACGCCCGTGAACGTGCCGCGCAGCTTGTTGACGACGAGCGTCGCGAGCGACTCGCCCTCGACGTCCTCGGAGATGATCAGCAGCGGCTTGCCCGACTGGATGACGGCCTCGAGCACCGGCAGCACGTCGCGCACCGAGGTGATCTTCTGGTTGGCGATCAGGATGTAGGGGTCGTCGAGGACGGCCTCCATGCGGTCCTGGTCGGTGACCATGTACGGCGAGATGTAGCCCTTGTCGAAGAGCATGCCCTCGGTGAACTCGAGGTCCATCCCGAACGTCTGGCCCTCCTCGACGTTGACGACGCCGTCCTTGCCGACCTTCTCGATCGCGTCGGCGATGACGTCGCCGATCTCCTCGTCGCCGGCCGAGATCGTCGCCACGCGCGCGATCTGGTCCTTGCCGGCGACGTCCTTGGACTGCTTGGCGATGTTCGCCACGACGTCGTCGACGGCGCGCTCGATGCCGCGCTTGAGCGCGAGCGGGTTGGCGCCGGCGGCGACGTTCTTCAGGCCGTCGCGGACGATCTGCTGGGCGAGCACCGTGGCGGTCGTCGTGCCGTCGCCGGCGACGTCGTTGGGCGCCGTGGCGACCTCGCGGACGAGCTGCGCGCCCTGGTTCTGGAAGACGTCCTCGACCTCGATCTCACGGGCGATGGTGACGCCGTCGTTCGTGATGGTCGGGGCGCCGAACTTCTTGTCGAGCACGACGTAGCGGCCGCGCGGGCCGAGGGTGACCTTGACCGCGTTGGCGACCGCGTCGACGCCGGCCTGCAGCGCGTTGCGCGCGTCGACGTCGTACTTCAGCTCCTTGTGGGGCATCTCAGCTTCTCCTCCTGGCTAGACGATCTTGGCGAGGACGTCGGACTCGCGGAGCACGAGCAGCTCCTCGCCGTCGACCTTGATTTCCGTGCCGCCGTACTTGGAGTACAGGACCTCGTCGCCCTCGGCGACGTCGAGCGGGATGCGCTTCTCGCCGTCCTCGTCGAACTTGCCGTCGCCGACGGCGATGACCTTGCCCTTCTGCGGCTTCTCCTTGGCGGTGTCGGGCAGGACGAGGCCACTCGCCGTGGTCTCCTCCTCCTCGATCGCCCGCACGATGAGCCGATCGCCCAGGGGCTTGAGCTTCATGTGTTGACCTCCGAAGACTGTCGTTGGGATTGGCACTCGCACGGAGAGAGTGCCAACATGGGCACGACTGTAGCGCACCTGGCACTCTTGTTGGAAGAGTGCCAACGAGGCCTCGGCGCGGCGGCAGCGACCTCAGTTCTGCGCGCCGCCGATGCCGTGCAGGCGCTCGGTCACCGACGGCGGGTTCTCGACGATCTGGCTGAAGCGCACGACGGTGACGACGTCCTCGAAGGTCACCTCGCGCGCGTAGATCTGCTCCAGGAAGTGGATCATCTCCTCCGTGCGGCGGAACTCCGGGTTGTCGTGCTCGATGTCGCGCGGCGAGAGGTCCTTGACGCGCTTGACCTCGACGGAGTCGATCACCGCCGTGAAGACCTTCTCGCGCGGCGAGTGCTGGTAGCCGATCGTCACGAGCACCGCCTGGTTCTTGCGGTACTTGTGCGACTTGTCGCCGAGGCGGATCGTCGCGGTCTTGCGCCCCCGCTTGAGCTGATCGGCGAAGATCGTCGAGTAGAAGTTGAGCACCTGCACAGCCCGGCAGACTACTGCCCGCGCTCCAGGTGCGACAGCGCCTTGCGCACCATCTCGCGCTCGCCGGCGTACGACAGCGTCCGCGCGGCCTCGTCGGCCGGCATCCAGCGCGCGTGCTCGACCTCGTGGTCGTGGTCGTCGACGTCACCGGACAGGTAGCGCAGCAAGAAGAACTCGACGACCTTCGCGATCCGCCTTCCGCTGCGCTGATACCAGTAGCGCACCTCGCCGAGCGAGTCGACGACCTCGGCCTCGACGCCCGCCTCCTCGCGCACCTCGCGCAGCGCCGCCTCCGCGGGCGACTCCCCGCCGTCGGGATGGCCCTTGGGCAGCGCGAGGACCTTCGAGCCGTCCGCCGCGCGTCGCGTCGGCACGATGACGACGACCTCGCGGCGCGTGTTGACGACGACGCCGCCCGCCGAGAACTCGGTCGTCGCCATCAGTAGACGTAGCGCTCCAGCGCCGGCGGGTCGTGGACCGTGACGCGCCCGCGGCCCTGCGACACGACGCCCGCGCGCTCGAGCACCGCGAGGAAGCGGCTCGCCGACTCGCGCGAGGAGCCCGCGAGCTGCGCGACGTCGGACTGCGTGACGGTGACGAGCACGTCGCGCTCGCCGGCGCCCTCCGCCTGGGCCTGCGCGACGAGCTGGCCGAGGACGCCCGCCACGCGGCTCTGCACGGTCTGGAACGACTGGCGCGCGATCCGCTCGTTGGCCGCGCGCAGCCGGCGGCCGAGCGAGATCACGAGCTTGAAGGCGATCGTCGGGTGCTCGCGCAGCAGGCGGCGCATGTCGGGGCCGAGCACCGCGATCGCCTCGAGCGTGTCGAGCGCCTCGACGGTGGCCGAGCGGCGCTCGTCGTCGAACATCGCCAGCTCGCCGAAGATGTCGCCGGGTCCGAAGTGGGCGAGCGTCAGCGTCCGCCCGTCGCCGTGCTCGCGGATTGCGCGCGCGTGACCGCTGCGCACGATGTAGCAGGTGTCGCTGCGGTCGCCCTC
>DASZOA010000017.1:0-16803 GCA_035551055.1 Solirubrobacteraceae bacterium | reverse complement strand
TCGGCGGGACGCCCGAGGGGATCATGGCCGCCTGCGCGGTCAAGGTGCTCGGCGGTGGGATGCAGACCCGCCTGGCGCCGCAGAAGGACGACGAGGCGGCGGCGGTCGCCGAGGCGGGGATGTCCACCGACGAGATCCTCGCCGCGGAGGACCTCGTCCGCGGGCCCGCGATCTTCGCGGCCTGCGGGATCACCGGCGGGACTCTGCTCGACGCCCCGCGCCTCCGGGCGGGGTGGATCTCCACGCATTCGCTGATCGTCCGGCCCGGCTCGTACCGGCGGATCGTCGAGAGCACCCCCGCGCCCGATGGCGATCCGGGAGGATGACGACGTGCCGCGCCAGGCGACGGCGGCGCGCCGGGCGGGAGTGCGTTCCGCCGCTAGATGGACTAGATCGAACGACACCGGGTAGCCCGCGGAGGACATGATCGACGTCGCCTTTCTCGGGACGGAGGTCCGGCCGGCCGGCACGGCGGTGGTCGTCGACGTGCTGCGCGCGTCGTCGACGATCACGCTCGCGCTGGAGTCGGGCTACGAGCGCGTGCTCGTCGCCGGCGACATCGAGGAGGCGCGCGCGCTGCGCGCGCCGGGCCGCGTGCTCGCCGGCGAGGTGCGCTGCGCGCGCGCCCCGGGCTTCGACCTCGGCAACTCGCCCGAGGAGACGCTCGAGCCGCGCGGGACCGAGCTCGTGCTCGCCACGACGAACGGCGCGCCGGCGATCGTCGCGGCGGCCGACGCCGCCGACGAGGTGCTCATCGCCGCGCTGCTGAACCTCGACGCGGTCGTGGCGCGGCTCGCCGACGAGGACGACGTCCTGCTCGTGTGCGCGGGCACGGACGGTCGGATGAGCCTCGAGGACGTCTACCTTGCCGGGCGCGTCAGTGCGGCGCTCGACGGAGATCGCAGCGACGCGGCTCGCATCGCCGAGGCCGTCGCCGCGACGTATGCCACGCCGCGCGAGGCGCTGGAGGCGAGCGCCGGCGCGGTCGGCCTGCGGCGCGAGAACCTGGAAACCGACATCGCCTTCTGCGCGCAGGAGTCGATCGCCGAAACCGTCCCGCGCCTGAGCGAGACGATCGACACGCTCGCCGTGCTGACCACGGCGGCGGCGGACGCGCCGCCTCCCGCAGCAGCGGCGGGCGCGGGTGCGGCCGCGGGAGAGTAATCGAGTTTGGTCTATGCAAAACAGGCAATGTTTTGCTTTCGTGTTTTGAATCGAGAGGGTAACGTCCGTATAAGCGGACCCCGAGAGAGGATGGAATGAGCGACAAGGAGAACGGCAGCAAGTCGAAGGACCGCTGGGCAGCCGGCGTCACGCCGTACGCCGAGATGGGCTACTGGAACGAGGACTACGAGCCCAAGGAGACCGACATCCTGGCGGCCTTCCGCATCACCCCGCAGGAGGGGGTCGACCCGATCGAGGCCGCGGCGGCCGTCGCCGGCGAGTCCTCGACGGCGACGTGGACGGTCGTGTGGACCGATCGCCTGACGCCGCACTCGCACTACCAGGCCAAGGCCTACTCGGTCGAGGAGGTGCCCGGCCAGGAAGGCCAGTACATCGCCAAGATGGCCTATGACATCGACCTGTTCGAGGAGGGGTCGATCGCCAACCTGACGTCGTCGATCATCGGCAACGTCTTCGGCTTCAAGGCGCTCAAGGCGCTGCGGCTGGAGGACCTGCGCCTCCCGGTCGCCTACCTCAAGACGTTCCAGGGTCCGCCGCACGGGACCATCATGGAGCGCGAGTACCTCGACAAGTTCGGGCGCCCGCTGCTCGGGGCCACGACGAAGCCCAAGCTCGGCCTGTCGGCCAAGAACTACGGCCGCGTCGTCTACGAGGCGCTACGCGGCGGCCTGGACTTCACGAAGGACGACGAGAACATCAACTCGCAGCCGTTCATGCGCTGGCGCGACCGCTACCTGCACGCGATCGAGGCCGTCCATCGGGCCTCGGCCGTCACCGGCGAGGTCAAGGGCCACTACATGAACGTCACGGCGGCGACGGTGGAGGAGATGTACGAGCGCGCCGAGTTCGCCAAGGAGATCGGCAGCATCATCATCATGATGGACCTCACCGTCGGCTACACGGCGATGAGCTCGATGTCCAAGTGGGCGCGCGCGAACGGCATGATCCTGCACCTGCACCGCGCTGGCCACGCCACGTACACGCGCCAGAAGAACCACGGCGTCAGCTTCCGCGTGATCGCGAAGTGGTGCCGGATGCTCGGCGTCGACCACATCCACGCCGGCACCGTCGTCGGCAAGCTCGAGGGCGACCCGGGCATGATCAAGGGCTACTACGACACCTGCCGTGAGCGCCACCTCGAGCCGAACCCCGAGACCGGCATCATCTTCGAGCAGGACTGGGCCTCGCTGGCGCCGGTCATGCCGGTCGCGTCGGGCGGCATCCACGCCGGCCAGATGCACCAGCTGCTCGAGTACCTCGGCGAGGACGTCGTGCTGCAGTTCGGCGGCGGCACGATCGGCCACCCGATGGGGGTCGCCGCGGGCGCCACCGCCAACCGCGTCGCCGTCGAGGCGATGATCAAGGCGCGTAACGAGGGCCGCGACTACTTCCAGGAGGGCCCCGACATCCTCCAGGACGCCGCCAAGGGCTGCCCGGAGCTGAACGCCGCGCTCGAGGTCTGGAAGGACATCACGTTCGAGTTCGAGTCGACCGACACGCCCGACCTCGTCAGCACCCCGACGTCCAGCCGATAGGGGAGATACCACATGAGGATCACACAAGGCACGTTCTCGTTCCTGCCGGACCTGACCGACGAGGAGATCGAGGCGCAGGTCCGCTACTCGCTCGCCAACGGCTGGGCGCCGATGTTCGAGTACACCGACGATCCGCACCCCCGCAACAACCTGTGGGACATGTGGAAGCAGCCCGAGTTCGACCTCGAGCCCGATGACGCGGAGGTGGTGATGCAGGAGCTGCGCGCCGTCCGCGAAGCCTACCCGAACCACTACATCAAGCTGGTCGCCTACGACGCGTCGCTCGGGCGCCAGACGTCGCGGCTGGCGTTCATCGTCAACCGTCCCGACGAGGAGCCGGGCTACCGGATCGTGCGCCAGGAGGCCAACGACCGCCACATCCACTACACGCTCCACCCGTACGCGCAGGACGACGCGCCCGGGCGGCGCTACGGCAACGAGGGCCAGATCGGCGTCGATCGCCACACGAGCGGCGTGCAGGAGGCGACGCCGGGGCCGGACTCGCCGATCTTCGGCCGCGACGGCGGCGGCGGCGAGGAGGCCCCCGGCGCTGCCCCCGACGAAGGGGTCGGTGAGTCGTGATGGCCGAGCTCAAGGGCCGCGACACGACCGGCAAGTGGCTCGATCCGGAGTCGGACGGGCCACCGGGGTCGGGCCAGGCCAAGCGGGACGACCGCTCGGCCGACAGCGGCTCTGAGCTCGACGACGAGTTCGGCGGCAGGGTCATCAGCGGACCCGAGGACGGGGACGCGGGCGCTGCCGTCGAGCCCGTCGACTTCGGCGAGGCGGTCTCCGAGGACAAGGCCGACGTCCGGAAGGTCGTCAAGGAGTCACGCGTCTACGAGGTGCTCGACGACATCGAGCGCAATCTCGTGGGCTTGAAGGCCGTCAAGCGGCGCATCCGCGAGATGGCGGCGCTGCTCGTGATCGACCGGCTGCGCAACGAGATGGGCCTGACGTCCGAACGGCCGACGCTGCACATGAGCTTCACCGGAAACCCCGGCACGGGCAAGACGACCGTGGCGCTGCGGATGGCCGCGATCCTGCACCGGCTCGGATACATCGAGAAGGGCCAGCTCGTGTCGGTCACGCGCGACGACCTCGTCGGCCAGTACGTGGGGCACACCGCGCCGAAGACCAAGGAGGTCATCAAGAAGGCGCTCGGCGGCGTGCTGTTCATCGACGAGGCCTACTACCTGCACCGGCCCGAGAACGAGCGCGACTACGGTCAGGAGGCCATCGAGGTGCTCCTGCAGGTCATGGAGTCCGAGCGCCACAACCTCGTGGTCGTCATGGCCGGCTACAAGGACCGCATGGACGAGTTCTTCGGCGCCAATCCCGGCATGGGATCGCGGGTGGCGCACCACATCCACTTCCCGGACTACAGCCCCGATGAGCTGCTGGAGATCTCGCAGATGATGATCTCAGAGCAGGGCTACGAGTTCAGCGAGGACGCCCAGGAGGCGATGCGCGACTACATCGAGCGGCGCGTCGACCAGCCCCGCTTCGCGCACGGGCGCAGCATCCGCAACGCGATCGAGCGCGCTCGGATGCGCCAGGCCATGCGTCTGTTCGAGGCCGACCGCGAGCTCACGAAGGACGAGCTGGTCACGATCGAGGCGGAGGACATCCGGCGAAGCAGCGTCTTCGACGACCAGCCGATCCCGGAGTACGACGCCGACGCCGAGCCCGAGGACGCCGAGCCCGAGGATGCCGAGGCGGCAGAGGCAGCGGCGTAGGCGCGTCCACGGCCGCCGTCGCATAAGCTAGGACGCTATGCCTCGACCGATCATCCTCGGCGTCGTCGGCGACTCGGCGACCGGCAAGACGACGATCACGCGCGGCCTCGTCCGCATGCTCGGCGAGAACAACGTCACGCACGTCGCCGCCGACGACTACCACCGCTACGACCGCCGCCAGCGCGCCGAGCACGGCATCACGCCGCTGCATCCGGACTGCAACTACGTCGACATCATGGAGCGCCACTTCGCCGAGCTGCGGGCCGGCAACGCGATCCTCAAGCCGGTCTACCAGCACAAGGACGGCACCTTCGGCCCGCCGGTGTACACGAAGCCGAAGCAGTTCACGGTCATCGAGGGGCTGCTCGGCTACCACACGCCCGAGCTGCGCGACGTCTATGACGTGCGCGTCTTCCTCGCCCCGCCGGAGGAGCTGCGGCGCGCGTGGAAGGTCCAGCGCGACTGCTCGCGGCGCGGCTACACGACCGACCAGGTGCTCGAGGAGCTCGACCGGCGCGAGCCGGACTCCGAGCTGTTCATCCGCCCGCAGCAGCGCTGGGCGGACCTCGTCGTGTCGTTCAAGCCCGGCAGCCGCGGCGACCAGGAGCACCTCGACGCCGAGATCGTGCTGCGCAAGGGGCTGGTCCATCCGGATCTGTCGGAGTTCGCCGAGGACGGGGGCAAGGGCGTCTGCGTCGAAGAGGGGGAGGACGAGCATCGCCTGTTCGTCCCCGGCGACATCGATCCCGCGCGCGGGGCGGAGATCGAGGAGGCGGTGTGGGAGCGGATGCACTTCGCCTCGCACCTGCGCTCCGAGCGGCTCGGCGAGTTCACCGTCGGCACCGACCTGCGGCGCTCGGAGTCGCTGGCGATCGTCCAGGTGCTCGTGCTCTACCACCTCGTCACCGCGCGCGCGACCGTCGCCCTCGGCGGCGAGGGCACGCGCGCCGATCAGGCGCCGGAGGGACGCACGGCGGCGTCGGCCTCGCAGTAGGCGCTCGCGAGCGCGCGGGCGTCGCTGCGCGGAGGGCGCGGCGGTCGGAGTTGGACCCGGGCGCCGCGCGGGAGTAGTGTCGTAGCGATTGTTACGAGACCTTCGGAGGCACCCATGTACGTACGCGATGGCATGAACCGGATCGTCGTGACCGTCGGTCCCGACCACACGCTCTCCCATGCCGCCCGGAGGATGACCGAGGCGAACGTCGGTGCCGCCGTGGTGATCGACCCCGACGGCGAGGGCCCGGGCATCTTCACCGAGCGCGACCTGCTGCACGCCTGCGGTCGCGGGCTGGATCTCGAGCGCGAGCGCGTCGGCCACCACATGACTCAGAAGCTGGAGTACGCGGCGGCGGAGTGGCCGCTCGAGCGCGCCGCGGAGGAGATGGTGCGGTGCCGCTTCCGCCACGTCGTCGTGCTCGACGGCGGCGAGGTCGTCGGCATCCTGTCGATGCGCGACATCGTGCGCTGCTGGACGGACGCCTGGCGCAAGGCATCGGGCGCTACGCAGAGTCCGATGGGCTCGGCGGCGGGGTTCTAGAAGCTGCCGCGCGCCTACCGGGCGCGAGAGGACCTCGCCGCCGGACGGTCCGGTCCGGCGGTCTCGCCGAGCACCTCGCGCGCCGTCGGCGAGGCGGCAAAGGTCATGAACCGCTCGACGGCCGCGCGGCGCGGGCCCACCGTCGAGCACATCGCGTACCAACGCCGGGCAGCCGGCCGGTGACGCACCGGCAGTGCAGCGAGCAGGCCATGGTCGAGCTCGAGCGCGACCGCGGCGCGGGAGATGAACGCGATTCCGAGTCCCGCGCGCGCCGCCTGCTTGATCGCACCGTTGGAGCCGAGCGTCAGCGTCTGCGGCTCGAGCGCCGCGGCGGCGAGGAACTCCTCGTTGACGATCCGCGTCCCCGAGCCCGGCTCGCGCAGCAGCCACACGCGGCGCTCGAGCTCGGCGGGGTCGACGGTGCCGCCGACCGCGTGCGGGTCGTCGGGCGACGTGATGAGCACGAAGTCGTTGACGAGGATCGCGACGGCCTGGATGCGCGGATCGCGCGGCGGGCGGCCCCCGATCGCGACGTCGGCGCGATGGTCGAGCACGAGGTCGAGCACCTGCTCGCGGTTGCCGACGGCCAGCGTCAGGCCGATCGCGTCGTTGGTCTGCGAGAACGCGCGCATCAGCGGCGGGACGAACGACTCGGCGGCGGTCGTCACCGCGGCGAGGCGCAGGCGGCGCTCGGCGAGATGCGCCGCCTCCCGGGCGGCGCGGCGACCTTCCTCGAGCAGCCCGATGACGTCTGCGGCGAACGGCGCGAAGGCGTTGCCGGCCGGCGTCGGGCGGATGCCGCGGCCCTCGCGCTCGGTCACGGGCGTGCCGAGCTCGCGCGACAGCGCGGCCACGGCGGCCGACACGGAGGGCTGGGTCACGACGAGCTCGTCGGCTGCCGCGGTGACCGAGCCGCCGCGCATGACGGCGAGGAAGCTGCGCAGCTGCGTCAGAGTTATAGACACGAGGCCTACCTTACTGAGGAAACCAGCGACTCCTACGATACTGACGGGTCCCTCGCCACGTGCAAGGGCCACAGTCTCGCAGAGCGGGGCAAGCGGTCCCGCCGCTGCGGCGTTCGCCGCCGCAAGCCGGTGACGCCGGCCGTGCCGCGGACCTGATCGCGCTCGCGATGGCGCTGCTCGCCGCCGAGCGAAACGAAGGGCCCCGCATCTGCGGCCCCTCGCGGAAGCGGATGAAGGGACTCGAACCCTCGACCTTCTGCATGGCAAGCAGACGCTCTAGCCAACTGAGCTACATCCGCGAGGGTCGCCGATTATAGCCGCGGCCCGTCGAGGTCACGCAGCCGGGACGGCGGCGCTTGCAGGATCGCGCAACGCGGGCTGCACGAGACGGCAGGCGCGGCTGCAGTCCCCCTGGGTAGAGCGTGCAGCCGATCGGCGGACAACGGCAGCAAAGGTGGAGGCTAACCCCGATGTAACGGGACAGAACCTCTGCGACTGTGCGTGGCGTTGACGACCACGGGGTGGTCGGGGGCCAACGAGACAGGGGCAATCCATGCTGCCAGAT
The DNA here is from genome assembly GCA_035551055.1 of Solirubrobacteraceae bacterium. GTDB lineage: Bacteria > Actinomycetota > Thermoleophilia > Solirubrobacterales > Solirubrobacteraceae > CADCVQ01. The sequence continues at coordinate 9,277 of DASZOA010000017.1, read as the reverse complement.
GCAGCGACCGCACGGCGGCCGAGGAACGGCAGCGCGCGGCGCCGGAACAAGGACGTTCGATGAGCTTGGATTTGATGGACAGCGACACGCGCAGGGCGTGGCCGCCGCTCGTCGCGGCGGCCGCCCACGACGAGCTCGCCGCGCGGCGGATCGAGGGCGTGCTCAGGGGCGACGGCATGCTCGTCGAGACGCACGCGCTCGCCACGGACGAGCCGGCATGGAGCTTCGCGGCCGACCCCGACGTGCTGGTCGTCGGATTCGGTCGCGGAATCACCGAGCGCGACCAGCAGATGCGCCGGCTGCGCAGGCAGCTGCCGGACACGCACCTGATCGCGGTCTTCCCCGAGGACTCGCGCCGCGGCGTGCGCCGCGCGCTCGAGGCGGGCGCCGAGGGCGTCGTCTTCGAGGCCGAGGTCGAGGCGGCGCTCACGCTGACCGTCCGCGCCGTCCTCGCCGGGCAGACCGCCGTCCCGGCCGCCCGCCGTCACGAGGTCGATCGCCCCACGCTGTCGGCCCGCGAGAAGCAGGTCCTGGCGATGGTCGTCGGCGGGATGAGCAACAAGGCGATCGCCGGCACGCTCTTCCTCGCCGAGAGCACGGTCAAGTGCCACCTGTCCTCGGCCTTCTCGAAGCTCGGCGTGCGCTCGCGCAACGAGGCCGCCGACCTGATCCTGCACTCCGGCGACGTCCTGGGCCTCGGCCCGGTCGATTCGCCGTCCCCCGACGTGACCACGGAAGGAAGCAAGGGATGACCGACACCTCCACGACATGGATGCACGGGGGGCGGCGATGAAGCGCCTCCTGATCATCGCCGACCACTCGCTGGTCGCGCACTCGATCCGCCTGGCGCTCAGGCAGACGGCCGGCTTTCAGGTCGTCGGCGTCTTCGACGGCCGTGTCAGCGCCCGCGAAGCGCTCGTCGAGCAGCGCCCCGACGTCGTCCTCGTCGACGACATGCACGACCCGCGCCCCGACGAGGCGGGAGATCACCGCCATGCGCTGATCCGCCTGCGCGAGGCCGCCGAGCACGCGCCCGCGGCCCAGCGCCTGCTGCTGACGATGCGCATGGACGAGGCGTGGATGAACGACGTCTTCGGGGCCGGCGCCCATGCGGTGCTGTCGAAGTCGATGCACCCCGTCAGCCTCGGGACGATGCTGCGCGAGGTCGTGCGCGGCAACGTCGTGCACCGCTTCGAGCGCCGGCCGGCCGTGGCGGTCGCCGACTGCCCGCTGACGCTGCGCGAGAAGGAGATCCTCGCGCTCGTCGCCGCCGGTGCGACGAACGGCCAGATCGCCCGGACGCTGTGGGTCACCGAGCAGACGGTGAAGTTCCACCTCTCCAACACGTATCGCAAGCTCGGCGTGGCCAACCGCACGGAGGCCAGCCACTACGCCCACGTCAACAACCTCGTCGCGGCGGCTGAGGCAGTTGCCTGCTGAGCGCGACATCTTCGCCCCGTGTCAGGCGGGGCCCGACCCGAACACCGACAACAGGGGACCAGACGACATGAAGCGCGAGCCAAGGAGGGCGCTCCCGATGCCCGAGGCCGACACGCCGTGGGCCGGCGGGACGAAGGATCGACTCGTCGCGAAGTCGACCGTCGACACCTCGCCGGAGATCGAGCGCCTCGTCAGTCGCGCGGTCACGCGCGCAAAGCAGGGTGACCGCGACGCGGTGCGCTTCCTGTACATGCGCTATGCCGACAACGTCTACGGCTACGTCCGCACGATCGTGCGCGACCACTACGACGCCGAGGACGTCACCCAGCAGGTGTTCGCCAAGCTGATCACGGCGATCGCCAAGTACGAGCCGCGCGGCGTGCCGTTCGTCGCCTGGCTGCTGCGGATGTCGCACAACGTCGCCGTCGACGCCGTGCGCGCCCGCCGCACGACGCCGGCCGAGGAGATCTTCGGTCCCGACGACGCGATCTGCGAGGACGCGCCCGAGCGCGCCCGCTCGCTGCACGCGGCGCTCGCCGCGCTGCCCGAGGATCAGCGCCAGGTCGTCGTCCTGCGCCACGTGCTCGGCCTGTCGCCGGTCGAGATCGCCGAGCAGCTCGGTCGTACGAACAGCTCGGTCTACGGACTGCATCACCGCGGCCGGCGGGCGCTGTGCGCCGAGCTCGAGCGCCTGGACTCCGTGCCGCTGACGGCGGGGAGCGATCGCACGGCGGTGGCGGCGTGAACCCGGCCGCGGGGCTGCAGGCGGCCGGCCCCGTGCCGGTCATGAAGCTCGACCACACGGCGCCCGAGCTGCTCGACGAGATGATCGAGGCGGTCGCGCGCGTGGCGTCGGCGGGTGCCTTCACGCTCGGCCACGAGGTCGAGGCGTTCGAGGCCGAGTTCGCCGCCTACATGGAGACGACGCACTGCGTCGGCGTCTCGTCGGGCACCGAGGCGCTGGTGCTGGCGCTACGCGCGCTGGACGTCGGCCCCGGAGACGAGGTCATCGTCCCGGCGAACTCGTTCATCGCGACCGCCGAGGCCGTCAGCCTCGTCGGCGCGACACCGCGCCCCATCGACGTCGATCCGCAGTCGCATCTCATGACGGCCGCCGGCGTCGAGGCGGCGATCGGCCCGCGCACGCGCTGCGTGATCCCGGTCCACCTCATGGGCGCGACGGTCGACATGGCCCCGATCCTCGCGGTCGCCCGCGAACACGAGATGAGCGTCGTCGAGGACACCGCTCAGGCGCACGGCGCCCGGCTGCGGGGCAGGCGCGTGGGTACGTTCGGCGACGTCGGCTGCTTCTCGTTCTATCCGACGAAGAACCTCGGTGCGTGGGGCGACGGGGGAGCGATCGTCACCGCCGACGACGAGCTCGCCGACCGCGTGCGGCTGCTGCGCTGCCACGGCGAGCGCCCGCGCTACCACCACCGGATGGTCGGCACGACGGCCCGCCTCGACGCGCTGCAGGCCGCCGTCCTTCGCATCAAGCTGCGCGACCTCGACGCCGTCACCGACGAGCGCCGCCGGCTCGGCGCGGCCCTGTGCGCAGGGCTGCGGACGACGAGCGTCGGGATGCCGATCGCGGCCTGCGACGGCGCCGACCACGTCTACCACCTGTTCGTCGTGCGCGGCGCCGAGCGCGATGCGCTTCGCGAGCACCTATCGACGGAGGGCGTGTGCAGCGCCATCCACTACCCGGTCCCGATCCATCGGGTCGAGGCCTACGCAGATCTCCGCCTCGGCGCCGGCAGCCTGCCCGTCGCCGAGCGGCTCGCCGAGCAGATCTGCACCCTGCCGCTGTTCCCCGGCATGTCCGAGGAGCAGACGGCGCGCGTAGTCCAGGCGGTCCAGGGGTTCGACAGGAGGGACGTATGAGGGCTGTTGACAGCACCGAGGGCAAGCGGTTCGTCCGCACGCGCGCGCTCGCCGAGACCGAGCGGATCTCGCCGCTCAACGTCGCCGTCGTCGGCTACGGCTACTGGGGACCGAACCTCGTCCGCAACGTCATGACGTCCTCCACGATGCAGTTGGCCGCGCTCTGCGAGCGAGACGCGGCGCGCGCGGACGCGTTCCGGTCGCGGATGCCCGGCGTGCGCATCGAGGAGGACCTCGATGCGCTGCTGCTCGACCCGTCGCTCGACGCGGTGATCGTCGCCACGCCGCCGAACACGCACTACGCGCTGTGCAAGCGCACCCTGCAGGCCGGCAAGCACGTGCTCGTCGAGAAGCCGATGGCGCGCAGCTCGGCGGAGGCGTGCGAGCTCAAGGCCATGGCCGAGCACCGCGGGCTGGTGATCATGCCCGGCCACACGTTCCTCTACAGCCCGGCCGTCAACAAGGTCCGCGAGCTCATCCACGGAGGAGAGGTCGGCGAGGTCTACTTCGTCACGTCGTCGCGGATGAACCTCGGCAACTATCAGCCCGACGGCGTCGTCTGCGACCTCGCGCCGCACGACCTATCGATCCTGCTGCACTGGCTCGGCCGTCCCGTCGTGCAGGTCTCGGCGTCTTCGCGCAACATCTTCCAGGACCACGTGGCCGAGACCGCGTTCATCACGTTGACGTTCGAGGGCGGCACGACGGCCAACGTGCAGGTCTCCTGGCTGGCGCCGCGCAAGGTTCGCCAGATGATGATCGTTGGTAGCAACAAGATGATCTCCTACGACGACACCCTGTCGGATGAGCCCGTGCGCCTGCACGACCGCGGCATGGAGATGGAGTTCTCGCCGCCCGAGAGCTTCGGCGAGTACCAGCTGACCTACCGCTCCGGCGACGTGATCAGCCCGCGCGTCGAGGCGGCCGAGCCGCTGGGGCTCGAGCTGCAGGACTTCGCACGCGCGATCCTGACCGGCTCGACGCCGGCGTCCAGCGCGCGGCTGGGCGTCGACGTCGTCATGGCGATGGAGGCCGCGGAGACGTCGCTCGAGCGAGGCGGCGAGCCGGTGATGCTGCGCGCGATGCCGGAAGCCGCGGTCGCGTAAGGGTTCGGTGGGCATGGAGGCCGTCCGGATCCTGCGGCAGCTGTGGCAGCAGAGGCTGTGGGTCGCCGCCGGCATCGGCGTGGCGCTGATCATCGGTCTCATCGTCGCCTACAAGATCACGCTCGGCCTGCCGCCCAGCGTCGAGAGCCGTCAGTACCAGGCCGGGGTCTCGTCCGCTTCCGTCCTCGTGGACTCCGAGAGCTCGCAGGTCGTCGATCTCGGGGGCGGCCCGACGCAGCCCGACGTCGCGCAGCTCTCCGTCCGCGCCCGGCTGCTGGCGAATCTCATGGCCACGAGTCCGATGAGGGAGCAGATCGCCGAGCGCGCCGGCGTCCGACCGGGCTGGCTCATCGCCCACCCGCCGCCGCAGATCGGCGTGGCCGGCGCGCAGCCTGCGCCGAGGCCCGCGGCGATCATCCGCGAGAACGATCGACGGGCAAGCATCCTCCGCCTGCACGTCAACGAGACGCTGCCGATCATCACGGCTCAGGTCGATGCACCGACGGCGCTCGCCGCGGCTCGAATCGCGAGCTCGGCGATCGGCGAGCTCAACCGCTACCTGCAGTCGGTCACCGCGGGCAACCGCGTGCCCGACGCGCGGAGGCTGGTCGTGACGTCACTCGGAGCCGCGACGTCGGCGACGGTGACCAAGGGCCGCAGCCCGCTGCTGGGGCTCGCCGTGTTCGTGCTGCTGTTCGGCCTGTGGTGCGCCGGCATCGTCGTGATGTCGCGGGTCACGAGCGCGTGGCGGGCCGACGGCGACGAGCCGGATGCGCCGTCCGCGTCTCCGCGCGAGCCGGCGCAGGCGACGGCGACGTGGCGACAGGCGGACCGATCGTCGCGCTGGACGTCTTCGGAAGGCCCGTTCCCGCACATCTCCGGGAACCTGGATGCGCCGTCCGACTCGGAGCCGGAGGCCCCTCCGGGGCGGACCCAGGGGATCGGCCGGTCCGCCCGCAGGACGGCCTCGTGATGCGAGAAGGACCGAAGCCGCGGACCGTTCTTCTCGTAGACGGACGTCAGCCGACCAGGCAGGACCATGGGATCGTCGGCCACGCGAATGTGGCCTGGGGCAAACACACGAAAGGGCTGCAAGCATGGCTGCGACTCGCAGTGAACGTGCGCCGCGCACGGCGGCGTGTTGCCGTATGGCGGTGACGGCATGAAGACGCTCGTCACCGGCGGCGCCGGCTTCATCGGAACACACCTCGTCCGAGAGCTCCTCGAGCGCGGCGACGAGGTCACGGTGCTCGACAGCCTGGAGCCCCAGGTTCACGGTGGCGCTCGGCCCGCACTGCCCGCCGACGTCGAGATCGTGCACGCAGACTGCGGCGATCCCGTTGCGGCCGATCGCGCTCTCGCGGGAGCCGACCGCGTCGCCCATCTGGCTGCGATCGTCGGGGTCGGCCAGTCGATGTACGAGATCGCCCGCTACACCCGGGGCAACGCGATGGCCACCGCGATCTTCCTCGAGCGGCTGGTCGCGATGACCGAGCCCCCGCAGCGGCTCGTCGTGGCGTCGTCGATGTCGATCTACGGAGAGGGCGAGTACACGTGTCCCGAGCACGGCCGCATGGCGCCACCGCCGCGTCCGGAGGCCCAGCTGCTGCTGCGCGAGTGGGAGGCCGTCTGCCCACGGTGCGAGGAAGTCCTCACGCCGGTCGGCACGAGCGAGAGCAAGCCGCTCATCCCGACCTCCATCTACGCGATCAACAAGCGCGATCATGAGGAGATGTGCCTCGTCACCGGCGCCGCCTACGGCATCCCGACGACCGCGCTGCGCTTCTTCAACGTCTACGGCCCGGGTCAGGCGCTGTCGAACCCGTACACCGGGGTGGCGGCGATCTTCGCGTCGCGGCTCATGAACGGCAAGCCGCCGATCGTCTTCGAGGACGGCTGCCAGTCGCGGGACTTCATCCACGTCTCGGACATCGTCCGCGGCATCGTGCTGGCGCTCGAGTCCGACGCAGGCGCCGGCCACGCCGTCAACCTCGGTACGGGCCGCCAGACGACGGTCGCGCGGGTCGCCGAGGTGATCTCCGAAGGCCTCGGAGCGGACATCGAGCCAGAGATCGCCGATCGGTACCGGGCGGGCGACATCCGCCACTGCTTCGCCGACACGGCACAGGCGCGGGCGCTGCTCGGCTTCGAGGCGCACGTCGCGTTCGAGGCGGGCATGGCGGCGCTCGTGGAGTGGCTCGCCGGCCAGGACGCCGAGGACAACGTCGACGCCGCCACGCGCGAGCTGGCGGCGCGCGGACTGGCGCGATGACGCTGCTCGCCGGACGTCCCCACGGCGACGTGGTGGACCTCGCGATCATGGTCGTGTCGACGAACGAGGCCCACTGGCTCGAGCCCTGCCTGCGCACGGTGTTCGAGCACGCGGGCGACGCGACGCTCGACGTCGTCGTCGTCGACAACGAGTCGACCGACGGAACTCGCGAGCTCGTCGAAAGCGGCTTCCCCGAGGCACGCGTCGTGGCGTCTTCCAACCACGGGTTCGGACACGCGAACAATCGCGGCGCGCTGACGTGCAACGCCCGCTACATGCTCTTCCTCAATCCCGATACCGAGATCGTGTCGGGGACGTTCGGAGAGCTGGTCGCGGCGATGGACGAGCGGCCGCTGGTCGGCCTGGCCGGGGTGAAGCAGATGACCGCGGACGGTGCGCTGAGCGAGACCATCCGCTACTTCCCGGGGCCGATGAGGGCACTCGGCGAGGCGCTGCTGTCCGAGCGCTGGCCGCGCCGGCCGAGGTGGTCGGGAGAGCGCGAGCTGGACTTCTCGCTGTACGAGCACGAGATGGAGTGCGACTGGACGTCAGGCTCGTTCATGTTGTCCCGCACCGAGGCACTGCTGAGCTCCGGTCTGATGGATGAGCGCTACTTCCTGTATGCCGAGGAGCCCGATCTGTGCCTGCGGATGAAGCGCGACGGCTGGCAGGTCCGCCACCTGCCGTGCATGTCGATCATCCACCACGTGGGCAAGGCGGGGATCCGCCCGCGCAACGCCGCGCAGGACGCGTTCGCCCGGATGCAGTACGCGCGCAAGCACTTCTCGGCGCCCAGGCGCGCCGCATACCTTGCTGCGGTCGCGTTGCGCCACGCGCTGCGCGCCGTCGTGCCCGGCGGCACCGAGGAGGGCGGCAAGCGCCGCAGGGCGGCCCGCGCCGCGCTGTCGACGCTCGCGGGACGCACGCCCCCGCCGTTCGGCGCGCCACCGCCCACCGCGCTCGCCGCCGACGCCGCTCTGCTCGCTCGCCAGAACGTGACGGCCTGACGCGCGACGCGCGTTCAGCGAGCGATCTTCAGGCGCGCCGTGCTCCGCGTCGAGCCGACCGACACGCGCGCGGTGATCTGCGCGTTGCGCGAGCGGCGGAGCCGGCGGCGGGCCGCGCGCGAGAGCCTGAGCGACACGCGATGCCTTCCGGCCGCGACGACGCCGAACGAGGCTCGCCCGAGCGTGACGACTGCGCGCGAGTGGCGCCGTCCGCGCTCGAGGGCGCGTCCGGGCCGGATGCTTGCGGCGATCCCGAGCGGACCAGCGATCGTCGTGCGCACCTCGAGCCCGAGGCGGCCCGTCCGAACCGCTCGGCGCAGGTTCGATCGAACGCGCACGGCCGCGGACGGCGAACGGCCGGACGGAGGCGCGCCGCCGATCCGCGCTCCGCGATCCAGGCCGTCGCTGGCGGTGCCCTTGCCCGGCGACCCGGCCGCGAGGCGAAACCCCTCGTACGTGGGGGGACGCTCGCCGCCGACGAAGACGGGCTCGCCGAGCTCGTCGTGCACGCCGCTGCCGTCGTGGTCCGCGAAGAGGTTGTAGTCCTCGACGGCGTAGCCGGGTCGCGATCCCATGATGCTGATCCCGGCGAGGATGTTGTTCTCGAAGACGGTGCCCGCGCTGCGCGGATCGCCGGCCTTGTTGCCCATGCGCACGATGCCGCACGAGAGGTTGTAGTCGCAGGGGTCGCCGCTCGCGCTCGTCGACGCGAACGTGTTGTGCCGCACCACCGAGCCGCTGTCGGAGAGAAGCTGCATCGCATAGGGGTACTGCGCGGCCACGACGACGTTGTCTTCGATGATCTCGTGGTCGGCGCGGTCGTAGGCGCTGGGGTTGCCCATGTCGACGTTGTAGAAGAAGTTGGCCTTGACGAGCGTGTTCTTGGAGCCGTAGAGCTGCAGCGAGTCGGTGTGCGCGCCGCCGGCACCGGTCTGAAAGAGGTCGCGGAAGGTGTTGGCGATGATGCGCGTTCCGTTGCCGCCGTTGAGGATGCCGTCGGCGCTGCCGCCGTAGAAGCGGCTGTTGCGGATCGTGATGCCGTTGGGGCCCGCGTCGTTGCGCTCGACGATATGCACGCGCGCGTCCGAGCATCCGCTGCAGACGTCGACGTTGGAGTGCACGTTGTTGTCGAACAGGACGTTGGCGTTGACCAGGTGATCGCCGCGGAAGGTGACGCGGGCGCCGTCGAAGTCGCTGTTGCGCACGACGAGGTTCTTCGTCGCGGTCCCGGCGATCAGCGCGTCGGTGATCTTCAGCCCGTCCAGGGTGATGTTCGCCGCCGGGTTCAGGCGCAGGGCCATCATCGCGGTCGCGCCGCTGTGCGGCGCGATCGTCACCATGCCGCTCTTCAGCGCGCCGCGAAACGTGCCGTAGTTGCCCGACGCCAGGCGGATCGTGGCGCCCGCCTGCGCGCCGCTGAACACGCCGGCGAACGTCGACGGTGTCGCCGACAGCTCGGCGGCGCGAGCGCATGCCGGCGCCGCGCCGGCTCCCAGCACCGCCAGCGCCAGCGCGACAGCCTGCGCCCTACCCCAAGACAACGTCACCGGCAGCCCCCGCATCGGACC
>DASZOA010000016.1:0-1951 GCA_035551055.1 Solirubrobacteraceae bacterium | reverse complement strand
TCGGGCTGTGGGCGAGCGTCCAGTACGCGCTCTTCGGGCGCTGCCTGTTCCCCCACGGCCTCGGCCTGCGCGCCGCGGTCGCCGCCTGCACGACGGCGTGGCCGCTCGTCGCCGCGGCCGACCGGGCGGCGGGCGGCGGCGACCTGCTGCACGCGGTCGCGCGCAAGCCCGCCTCGTAGCCGCCGCTTCGGCGCGGTCGCAACCTCCGCGCGTCCACGCTCGACCGTCCCTCGGCGCCGGCGTCGCTCGCCGGGGGCTATGGACGAAGCGTCCCCAGGCTGGAAGCAACGTCCATGACCCCCGCCAGCGCCTCGGCGTGCGTCGCTCCAGTGACATCCGGGTCGCGCTCCGCGCGCGAGAATCAACGGGTCGGAGCTTGCGAGGGGCGCGAGACCGGGCGCGTCGCTCCGCTGTCCCCTCGTCGGCATCTCGTTCGTCGTTGAGGCGAAACGCGAGCTCCCGAGAGGAGGACGACATGAAGTACGCCCTGCTGATCTACGACCTGCCCGGCACCTACGTCGGGCTCTCCGACGACGAGCGCGAGGCCGTCTTCGGCGAGTACTTCGCGATCAGCAACGAGCCGAGCGTCGTCGGCGGCGCCGAGCTGCAGCCGGTCGAGACGGCCACCACCGTCCGCGTCGACGACGGCCGGACGCTGACCACCGACGGCCCGTTCGCCGATACGAAGGAGGTCTTCGGCGGCTTCTTCCTGGCGGAGGCCGACGACCTCGACGGCGCGCTCGAGCTCGCCGCGCGGATCCCGGCGGCGCGCCTCGGCGGCTCGGTCGAGGTTCGCCCGATCGTGGAGCACCAGCCCTGATCGAGCGCGTCTTTCGGGACGAGTGGGGGCGCGTCCTCGCCTCCCTGGTCGGCTTCCTCGGCGACTTCCAGCTCGCCGAGGAGGCCGCCCAGGAGGCGTTCGCGGTCGCCGCCGAGCGCTGGCCGCGCGACGGCGCGCCCGCCAACCCGGGCGCCTGGCTGGTGACGACCGCCCGCAACCGCGCCATCGACCGCATCCGGCGCGAGCGCACGCTCGCCGATAAGACGCGGCTGCTGGAGGTGCGCGAGGCGGTGGAGGACGAGGTGGACGAGACGACGATCCCCGACGAGCGCCTCGAGCTGCTGTTCACCTGCTGCCACCCGGCGCTCGCGACCGAGGCGCAGGTTGCGCTGACGCTGCGCGCGCTCGGCGGGCTGACGACCGACGACATCGCGCGCGCGTTCCTCGTCGCGCCGGAGACGATGAAGCGGCGGCTGTCGCGCGCGAAGTCGAAGATCAAGGCCGCCGGCATCCCGTTCAGCGTCCCGCCCGACCACCTGCTGCCCGAGCGTCTGGCGGCCGTGCTGGCGGTCGTCTACCTGATCTACAACGAGGGCTACGGCGGCCGCGTGGACCTCGCGGCGGAGGCGATCCGGCTCGGCCGGGTGCTCGCGGCGCTGATGCCCGACGAACCGGAGGCGCACGCGCTGCTCGCGCTGATGCTGCTGCACGACGCGCGGCGCGCGGCGCGCTTCACCGGCGGCGACCTCGTCCTGCTCGCCGACCAGGATCGCTCGCTGTGGGACCGGCGCCAGATCGACGAGGGCCGCGCGGTCCTCGACCGCGCGCTTGCGCTGCGCGGCCGCGGCCCGTACGTGCTGCAGGCCGCGATCGCCTCGCTGCAGGCCGAGGACGAGCTCGACTGGCCGCAGATCGCGGCGCTCTACGCGGAGCTCGCGCGGATCACCGGATCGGCGGTCGTCGAGCTCAACCGCGCCGTCGCGGTCGCCGAGGCCGAGGGCCCCGAGCGCGCGCTGGCCATCGTCGAGCGCCTCGAGCTCGACGACTACCAGTACCTGCACTCGACGCGGGCGGAGCTGCTGCGCCGGCTGCACCGCCGCGACGAGGCGCGCGCCGCCTACCGCCGCGCGCTGGACCTCGCGCGCGCCGAGCCCGAGCGTCGCTTCCTGA
>DASZOA010000015.1:0-6081 GCA_035551055.1 Solirubrobacteraceae bacterium | reverse complement strand
GCGCCCGCGCGACGGGGATGCCCGCGGTCTTCTGGCTCGACGAGACCCGGCCGCACGACGTCGAGCTCCTGAAGAAGGTCCGCCCGGCGCTCGAGGAGCTCGGCGCCGGCGATCTGCACATCGAGATCCTGCCGGTCGCGGAGGCGACGCGCTTCACGCTCGAGCGCGCCCGCGCCGGCGAGGACACGATCTCCGTCACCGGCAACGTCCTGCGCGACTACCTCACCGACCTCTTCCCGATCCTCGAGCTCGGGACGAGCGCGAAGATGCTCTCGATCGTGCCGCTCATGAACGGCGGCGGCCTCTTCGAGACCGGCGCCGGCGGGTCGGCGCCGAAGCACGTCCAGCAGCTGCTGAGGGAGAACCACCTGCGCTGGGACTCACTCGGGGAGTTCCTCGCGCTCGCGGTGTCGCTGGAGATGCTCGCGGAGAAGACCGGCAACGCGCGCGCCAAGCTGCTCGGCGGGACGCTGGACCGGGCGACCGGCAGCGTGCTCGAGCACGGCCGCTCGCCGTCGCGCACGTGCGGCGAGCTCGACAATCGCGGCAGCCATTTCTACCTTGCGCTGTACTGGGCGCAGGAGCTCGCGCGCCAGGCCGACGACGCGGAGCTCGCGGCGCGCTTCGCGCCGGTGGCCGAGCGGCTCGCAGCCGACGAGGAGACGATCGTCGCCGAGCTGGCGGCCGTGCAGGGCGAGCCGGTGGACATCGACGGCTACTACCGGCCCGATCCGGCGCGCGTCGAGGCGGTCATGCGTCCGAGCGCGACGTTCGCCGCCGCGCTGTCGGTCCTGCAGGCCGGCGCTGCCCCTGGCGCGGTGCTTGACTTGGAGGCATGGCCCACCGGCTGACCGAGCCCGCCGCGCCCTTCCACACCCACGACGTCGCCAACCAGGCTCCGCCGTTGGAGGGGCGCAACCTCTTCGAAGACAACGCGCCGCTCGTCGAGGCGCTCGAGCGCGAGGGCGGCGCCTGGGCGCTCGAGCGCGCGCGCGAGGTCGGCGCCGCCTGGGGCGGCGAGCCGCTGCGCTGGGGTTTCGAGGCCAACGAGAACCCGCCCCGGCTGAAGGCCTTCGACCGCTACGGCAATCGGATCGACGAGGTCGAGTTCCATCGCGCGTGGCACGACCTCATGGCGCTCGCGACGCGCCACGAGCTGCACTCGCTCGCGTGGACCGCGTCCGAGCCGGGCGCGCACGTCGCGCGCACGGCGCTGTACCTCACCGCCACGCAGGCCGAGGGCGGCTTCGCCTGCCCGATCACGATGACGTTCGCGGCGGTGCCCGCCCTGCGCGCGCAGCCCGACCTCGCCGCCGAGTGGGAGCCGCGGCTGACCGCCACGCGCTACGACCCCGTGCTGCGCCGTCCCGCCGACAAGGCCGGCGCGCTGTGCGGGATGGCGATGACCGAGAAGCAGGGCGGCTCGGACGTGCGCGCGAACACGACGATCGCGCGACCGCTGGACGGCGACGGCGAGTACGAGCTGACCGGTCACAAATGGTTCTGCTCGGCGCCGATGTGCGACCTCTTCCTCGTGCTCGCGCAGGCGCCCGCGGGCCTGTCCTGCTTCGCCCTGCCGCGGATCCTGCCCGACGGCACGCGCAACGCCTTCGCGCTGCAGCGCCTGAAGGACAAGCTCGGCAACCGCTCCAACGCGTCGAGCGAGATCGAGCTGCACGGCGCCTGGGCGCAGCTCGTCGGCGAGCCCGGCCGCGGCGTGCCGGCGATCATCGAGATGGTCGGCCACACCCGCCTGGACTGCGTGATCGGCACCGCGGCCGGGATGCGCTGGGGCGTCGCCAACGCGACCTGGCACGCGGCGCACCGCCGCGCGTTCGGCCGGCGCCTGGCCGACCAGCCGGTCATGCGCAACGTGCTCGCCGACCTCGCGCTCGAGTCCGAGGCGGCGACCGCGCTGGCGATGCGCCTGGCGCGCGCCTACGACGAGGCGCCGCACGACGAGCGCGCCGCGCAGCTCAAGCGGCTCGGCACGGCGATCGCCAAGTACTGGGTCTGCAAGCGCGGCCCGGGGCACGCGTTCGAGGCGCTCGAGTGCCTCGGCGGCAACGGCTACGTCGAGGAGTCCGGCATGCCGCGGCTGTACCGCGAGATGCCGCTTCAGTCGATCTGGGAGGGCTCGGGCAACGTCATGGCGCTCGACGTGCTGCGCGCGCTGCGCCGCGGGGCGGGCGGGGATGGCATCCTCGAGGCGTTCTTCGACGAGCTCGACGAGGCGGTGGGCGCCGACGCGCGGCTCGACGCGTTCGCCGCCGCCCTGCGCGACCAGCTCGCCGACCCGGCGGCGCTCGAGCCGCGGGCGCGCCGCGTCGTCGAGTCGATGGCGCTCGCGCTGCAGGGCTCGCTGCTCGTCCGCCACGCGCCGGCCGCGGTCGCCGACGCGTTCTGCGCCGCACGCCTGAGCGGCGGCGGCCTGCAGTACGGAACCCTGCCCGCCGGCGCCGACCTCGAGGCGATCGTCGCGCGCCACACGCCGCGGGCGCGCTGAGCGGCTGCGAAGATCTCACGATGCTCGGCTCCGGCCCGTCGATCCAGCTCGCGCGCGTCTTCGGCGTGCGGATCGGCGCGAACCCGAGCTGGTTCGTCGTGCTGTTCATCTTCATCTTCTTCGGCGCGGAGTACTTCCGCGACAGGCTCGGGGGCTCGCCGACCGAGGCCTACCTCGTCGCGGTCGCGGCGGTGTTCCTGTTCTTCGCTTCGCTCGTGCTGCACGAGCTCGGCCACGCGCTCGTCGCGCGGCGTGAGGGGGTCGCGATCAGCGGCATCGACCTGTGGTTCTTCGGTGGCGTCGCCAAGCTGTCACGCGACTCGCAATCGCCCGGCGAGGAGTTTCGCATCGCGGTCGCCGGGCCGCTCGTCACGCTCGTCGTGGTCGCCGTCTGCGTCGCCCTCGGCGTGCTCGTCGGCGGCGGTGGCGCGCTCGACGTCGTGCGCGGCACGAGCGACGGCGCGCCCTCGCCGGCGCTGGCGCTGCTCCAGTTCCTGGCGTGGATCAACGTGGCGCTGTTCGCCTTCAACCTCGTGCCGGCGTTCCCGCTCGACGGCGGGCGGATCGCGCGCTCGGCGGTCTGGACGATCACGCGCGACCGCAACCGGGCCACGCGCCTGTCGGGGCGGATCGGCGAGGGCTTCGGCTACCTGCTGATCGGCGTCGGCGTCTTCCTCGCCGCCCGTGGCGAGCTGATCGCCGGGCTGTGGCTCGGCGTGCTCGGCTGGTTCATCTCGCGTGCGGCGCGCGCCGCCGTCGTGTCGACGGCGTTCACCGAGCGCATCGACGGAATCACCGTCGCCGACATCATGGACGCCCAGCCGGTCGCGATGCCCGCCGACACGCCGCTCGTCCGCGCGCAGGACGAGTACTTCCTGCGCTACCGCTGGGACTGGTTTCCCGTCGTCGACGACGACGGGCGCTTCATCGGGGTGGTGCGCGAGGCGCGCGTCGACGAGGAGATCGCCGCCGGCCGCCCGGCACTCGCCGTCGGAGAGCTCGTCGAGACCGGCGACGCCGCGGCCTGGCGCGTGCGCTCCGACAGCCCGCTCGAGGCGCTGCTCGGCGACGAGCAGCTGCGCGCGCGCGGCGCGCTCATGGCCGTCGACGCCGACGGCGTCCTGCGCGGCGTCGTGACGATCGACCAGGTGCGTCGCGCGCTGACGGCGGCGCTGCCCCAGCGACTGGCGTAGCCGACGCGGCGCGATCCCGCGTCCGGCGATCGGGCGTACATATACTCGCCCCCCTTGCCCTCGCACGACGTCCTCATCATCGGCGCCGGCCTCGCCGGCCAGCGTGCCGCCCTCGCCGCCGCCGAGGCCGCGGCCAGCGTGGCGATCATGAGCAAGGTCCATCCCGTGCGCTCGCACTCCGTCGCCGCCGCCGGCGGGATCAACGCCGCGATCGCGATCGACGACGACTGGACCGAGCACGCCTACGACACCGTCAAGGGGTCGGACTACCTCGGCGACCAGGACGCGATCGAGATCATGTGCAGCGAGGCGCCGGGCGAGGCGATGCACCTCGAGCACATCGGCGTGACGTTTTACCGCAACGACAAGGGCGAGCTCGACCTGCGCGCGTTCGGCGGGGCCTCGAAGAAGCGCACCGCCTACGTCGCCGACATCACCGGGCAGGCGATCCTGCACGTCCTCTATGAGCAGCTCATGCGCCACCACGAGCGCGTCGAGCGCTTCGAGGAGTGGTTCGCGACGTCGCTGATCCTCGACGACCGCGGACACTGCGCGGGCGCCGTGGCGCGGGATGTGCGCTCGGGCTCGCTGGAGATCTTCAACGCCAAGTCGGTGATCCTCGCCAACGGCGGCAACGGGCAGTGCTACAAGCCGACGACGAACGCGCTGATCTGCACCGGTGACGGGATCTCGCAGGCCTACCGGATCGGCTGTCCGATCATGGACATGGAGATGGTCCAGTACCACCCGACGACGCTGGCCGAGAACGGCTTTCTCATCACCGAGGGCGCGCGCGGCGAGGGCGCGCACCTGCTCAACTCCGAGGGCGAGCGCTTCATGGAGCGCTACGCGCCCAACCAGATGGAGCTCGCGTCGCGCGACATCGTCTCGCGCGCCGAGCAGACCGAGATCAACGAGGGACGTGGCGTCGGGCCCGGCGGTCAGGGGGTCTACCTCGACGTCACCGTCGTGCCGCGCAAGCGCGTGCTCGAGGCGCTGCGCGAGATCGTCAACATCGGCCGCGACTTCGCCGGCACCGACATCACCCGCGAGCCGATCGTGATCCGCCCCGGCCAGCACTACATCATGGGCGGGGTGAAGACCGACGTCGACGGCCGCACCCCGGTCGAGGGGCTGTACGCCGCCGGCGAGGTCGCGTGCGTGTCGGTCCACGGCGGCAATCGCCTGGGCGCCAACTCGCTGCTGGACACGCTCATCTTCGGCCGCCGCGCGGGGGAGGACGCCGCCCGCCGCGGCCGCGGGCTCGTGATGCCGCAGGCGCCCCCGTCGAGGCTGCGCGAGGACGCCGCGATGATCGAGGCGATCCTCGACCGGTCGCGCGACGGGCGGCGGATCTCCGAGATCAAGGCCGAGCTCGGCGAGACGATGAACGAGCACGTCGCCGTCTATCGCGACGAGGACGGTCTCGCCAAGGCGCACGAGGTCGTCGGCCGCCTGAAGGAGGAGGCCGAGAAGGCCTACGTCGACGATCGCGGCATGGTCTTCAACCAGGACGTGCTGGGCGCCGTCGAACTCGGGTACATGCTCGATTGCGCCGAGGCCACGATCGTGTCGGCGATCCACCGCAAGGAGTCGCGCGGCGCGCAGTTTCGCCTCGACCACCCCGAGCGCGACGACGACGAGTGGCTGAAGCACATCAACGTCACGCGCGGCGACGACGGCGAGCCCGAGCTCTCCTACTCGCCCGTGACGATCACGAAGTGGCAGCCGGAAGTGAGGAAGTACTAGACCGACATGGCCGAGTTCACCCTGAGACTGCGCCGCTACGACCCCGAGTCCGGCGACGCCCCGTACTGGGACGAGCACACGATCGACCTCGAGCCGCACCACTCGGTGCTCGAGGGCATCCTCCAGGCCAAGGACCGCTTCGACGGCTCGATCGCCATCCGCTGCTCGTGCCGGGCGGCGATCTGCGGCTCCTGCGGCGTGCGTATCAACGGCGAGCCCGACCTCGCCTGTCACGTCCACCTCGAGCGGGCCAAGAGGCACTCGCGCGACGGCGTCATCGAGGTCGAGCCGATGGGCAACATGCCCGTCCTCAAGGACCTGATCGTCGACATGGAGGCCGTGCACTGGAAGAAGATCCGCCGCGTCACGCCGTGGCTGATCCCCAAGCAGCCCGTCCCGGAGCGCGAGTACATCGTCGCGCGCGAGGCGATGGTCGACGTCACGCAGTCGATGGCCTGCATCCAGTGCGGCGCCTGCGTGTCGGACTGCCTATCGATGGAGGTCGACCCGGAGTTCATCGGGCCCGCGGCGCTGGCCAAGGCCTACCGCTTCGTCGGCGACCCGCGCGACGATCAGCACTACGAGCGCCTGAAGGACCTCGCCGAGGATCCGCACGGCATCTACGACTGCACG
>DASZOA010000014.1:0-6659 GCA_035551055.1 Solirubrobacteraceae bacterium | reverse complement strand
CCGCCGAGAATGCCTCGAGCTGAAGCGCGCCGCGCTGGACCTCGACGAGCAGGCTCGCTCGTGCCGCATGCCCGACTCGCGTCGCGAGCAGGTAGTCGAGTTCGGCCAACACGAACGGCGAGAGCAGCAGCGGCGGCTCGGCCGCCGCGAGGCTGGCAGCCGACGCGGCGTGCATCCGGCGGCGTCGCTGCGCTGCGCGTGAGAAGCCGTTCGTTTCCGGTACAACCGCATCCGTGCAGCCATGGATCGCAGAGGGCGCCGAGCGGATCGCCGCTCGCGCCGTCGAGGAGCTCGAGCGCCTCGTCGCCGTCTCCTCTCCGTCCGGCGACGTCAAGGGCGCCGACGAGGCGTTCGCCGTCGCGCAGTCGCTCGCGCCCGCGGACGCCCGCGCCGAGCGCGCGCCGTGCTCGACCGACGCTCACGCCGATGACCTGATCATCACGCTGCAGGGCAGCGGCAGCGGGCGGATCGTGCTGCTCGGGCACGTCGACACGGTCCACTCGCACCAGGACCATCGCGCGCTGGAGCGCGACGGCGACAAGCTCGTCGGCTCCGGGACCGTCGACATGAAGGGCGGCGACGTGCTCGCGCTCGGAGTCCTGCGCGAGCTCGCGCGCCGCCCCGAGGACTTCCGCGAGGTCGCGCTGCTGCTCGTCTGCGACGAGGAGTGGCGCGCGGGCGACTTCGTGCACTCCACGCGCTTCGCCGGCTGGGACGCCTGCCTGTGCTTCGAGGGCGGCGAGCTGACGGCGGACGGCGACGAGGGCGTCGTCGTGCGCCGCAAGGCCGCCGGCACGCTGCGCGTCCTCGCACACGGGCGCTCGGCGCACTCGGGCTCGGCGCCGGACACGGGCGCCAATGCGCTGCTCGCGCTCGCCAGCGCCGCGCAGGCCGTCGCGGCCCGCCACGACCCCGAAGGGCCCGCCCACCTCACGGCGGTGCCGACGGTCGTGCAGTGCGGCGAGTCGTTCAACGTCGTGCCCGCCACCGGCGAGCTGCTGTGCGACCTGCGGGCCGACGAGCTCGAGACGTTCGACACCGTCCTCGCGGCGCTGCCCGCGACCGTCGACGGCGTGCGCCTGGAGGGCGAGTTCCTGCGCCGCTGGCCGGGGATGGACTCGGGCAGCCTTACCGCGGCGCTGCTCGCCGACGCCGGCGAGCGGCTCGGACGCCCGATCGTCGCCACGGCGCGCGGCGGCGCGAGCGACGCCAGCTACCTGGCGCCGGTCATCGGCATCACGATCGACGGGCTCGGACCGCGCGGCGGTGGCGCCCATACGCCCGACGAGTACGTCTGGGCGGAATCGCTGCGATCTCGCGCCGAGGTGGCGCTGGCGATCGTCGACGCGGTGCTCGCGTAGACCGCTCGCAACGCCCGCCGGGAAGTTCGGCCGGCGGGAGTGCAATCGTCGTGAACGTGCGCTAGGGTTCCGCGCGTCAGTGACCAGCCGAATCCGCGTCGAGCCATCGACGGGGAGCGGGGGAACCACTTGGGGCGCGACAACGCGCCTCGGGGGCGAATCGCCGTCACGTACGGCATAGCGCTAGCTCTTTCTGCGCGAGCCCGTCAGCTAACCCCGCAGGCACCCGAAGGAGAAGGGGTCGTGCCGCGTGAAGACGATGATTCGCCTCGCCGTCTGTCTGTTGGTCGTCGTGCTGTCCGTACCCGCTCAGGCGACGGCCAAAAAGCGCAGCTGGAAGTTCGGTGACCGCACGCTCAAGCAGGGCCACCGGGGCAAGGACGTCAAGTCCCTGCAGCGCTACCTCACGCGCGCCGGCGTCGAGACGGACGTCGACGGAATCTTCGGCCGCGGCACGAAGGCGACCGTCCGCATCTTCGAGCGCGCGCAGCGCCGGAAGGTCGACGGCGTCGTCACGAGGAGCGATGCGGCCGTCGTCAAGGACGTCGCGCGCAACGGCGGCGCCGTCGCGGCGGCCCTGACCGGCGGTGCGCTGCCGAAGAACCGCAAGCTGGCCCTCCCGTCCGCCCGGTCCGCCCCGTCCGCGCCGTCCGCGCCGGAAGCGCCGCCGCCGACGGCGCTCGGACCCGGCATGGTCGCGACCGTCGCCGCCGACGGCTACGCCGTGGCTCCCGCGGGGGCTCCGCCGGTCGTCCAGCAGGTCATCGCCGCGGGCAACCGGATCGCCCACAAGCCCTACATCTACGGCGGCGGCCACGGCCGCTGGGAGGACGCGGGCTACGACTGCTCGGGCTCGGTCTCCTACGCCCTGCACGGCGCGGGGCTGCTCGAGCAGTCGATGCCCTCGGGCGGGTTCACGAACTGGGGCGAGCCCGGCCCGGGCCGCTGGATCACGATCTACGCCAACGGCGGCCACATGTACATGGTCGTCGCCGGGCTGCGCTTCGACACGAGCGGTCGCTCGCGCGCCGGCACCCGCTGGCAGGCCGACATGCGCTCGGCGCGCGGCTACAGCGTCGTTCACCCGCCCGGCCTCTAGGCCGAGCCCGGCTGACGGCGCCGGCCACGGCACCGACTCTGGCGCCGCCACGGACTGTCGCGCCGCTCGCGCCGCGGCAGTAGCGTCCTGCACCAGGGTGTCGACACGGATGAGCTGGCACGGATGAGGCTGCACGGGAGCGCCGGACTGCTGCTCGCGCTCGCGCTGGCGGCGGTCGCGGCCCCGGCCGCCGGCGCGCGCGTGGCGCTCGTGGCGACGGCGACGCGCGAGCTGCCGCTCGTCGACACGTCGACTCGCCGCGTCGTCGCGCGGATCGCGCTGCCCGCGCCGGGCCGCGCGGTCGCGGTCTCCGACGACGGCACGCGCGGGTTCGTCGCCGCCGGCTCCTCGATTCTCGTGCTCGACGTCAACGAGCGCGTCGAGCTCGCGCGGCGCGCCACGGGCGGCGCCCCGATCCGCGGGCTCGCCGTGTCGCCCGGCGCCGACCGGCTCTACGCCGTGCAGGGCCGGCGCCTGCGCGTCCTGCGCGGCGCGACGCTCGCGCCGGTCGCCTCCGTCGGTCTGCGCGGGCGCGGCCGCGCGATCGCGCTCGGTCGCGGCGGCCGCCTGGCGGCCGTCGTGCTCGACGGCGGTCGCGTCGCGTTCGTCGACGTGCGCGCGCGACGCCTGCTGCGGCGGGTGCGCGTGCCCGGGGCGACCGGCGTCGCGATCGCGCCCGACGGGCGCACGCTCGTCTCCGCGCGCGGCGTCCTGCGCGTGATCGGTCGCGGGGCGTCGCGCGCGAGCGCGCGCCGGATCCGGCTGCCGCGCGGCGCCGGCGGCCGCCTCGCGCTGTCGCCCGGGCGCTCTCGGCTGGCGGTCGGCGCGGCTCGGGGCGGGCGCCGCGGCGCGCTCGTCGTCCTGCGCAGCGGCAGGGTGCGGCGGCTGCCCGCGGGCCGCGGGCCCGGCACCCCGGCCTGGACGCCCGACGCCGGGCGCCTGTTGTTCGCCGACGGCGGCGCCGGCACGCTGTCGCTTGTCAGCGCGCGCTCGCGCGGCCTGCTCGACACCGTGCGCCTGGCCGGCGCGGCGCCGGTCGGGATCGTCGTGCAGCCGGGCCTCGCGCTGATCCGCGGCGGTGCGGGCGACGACACGCTCCTCGGCACGCGCTGGCGCGACCGGATCGAGGGGATGGAGGGCAGCGATCTGCTGCGCGGCGGGCGCCAGCGCGACGTGCTCGAGGGCGGGCCCGGCGACGACCGCGTCTCGGGCGGCGCCTCCAGCGATCGCATGAGCGGCGGCGAGGGTGACGACTTCCTGCGCGCCGGCAACGGCAACGACGCGATCTTCGGCGGCAGCGGCGAGGACGGCGTCGACGGCGGCACCGGCGACGACGCGATCGAGGGCGAGGACGGCGACGACACGCTCGACGGCGGCGACGGCGACGACTCGATCCGCGGCGGCGAGGGCGACGACGAGATCGTCGAGCGCGGCTTCGGCAACGACCGGCTGCTGTCGGGCGGGCCGGGCGACGACACGCTGCGCGGGGGCCGCGGCTCGGATCGGCGGATGCTCGGCGACGACGGCAACGACGAGCTGTTCGGCGAGTCGGGCTCCGAGCAGATGAGCGGCGGGCGCGGCGACGACACCGTCGACGGCGGTCGCGGCGGCGACAACATGCTCGGCGACGAGGGCAACGACGTCGTGCGCGGCGGCGGCGGCAACGACCGCGTCGACGGCGGGCCGGGCCAGGATCGCGTCGACGGCAGCTCCGGCCGCGACACGCTGCAGGGCGGCGACGACAACGACGAGGTCGTCGGCGGACCCGGTCCCGACAGGCTGCTCGGCGGCGCCGGCGACGACTCGCTCCGAGCCGCCGACGACAGCGCCGACACCGTCGACTGCGGCGCCGGCAGCGACACCGTGTACGTCGAGCAGGACGCGCCGGCGCGCGACGCCCTGACGGACTGCGAGCTCGTCGTGCAGGTGCCGGCGGAGGGCGCCGACGACGGCGAGACTCCGTCGATCATCTTCGGCACCCTGGGAGACGACGTGCTGCGGGGAACCGCCGACGAGGACTCGATCTTCGGCAAGGCGGGCGACGATCGCCTCTTCGGACGCGACGGCGACGACTACGTCGACGGCGAGGACGGCGACGACGAGCTGCACGGCGGCGCGGGCGACGACATCCTGCCCGGGCGCGCCGGCAACGACGTCATCCACGGGGACGCCGGCGACGACCGGATCACCGGCGATCGCGGCGCCGACCGGATCTTCGGCGGGGCCGGCAACGACGAGATCTTCGGCAACCTCGACCTCGACGCCGTCGACGGCGGCCCAGGCAACGATCGCATCAACGTCGTCGGGGGCGGCATCGACGTCGTCGCGTGCGGAGCGGGTAACGACACGGTGTTCGCGTCGGCGGGCGACGTCGTCAGCCTCGATTGCGAGGCCGTCCGGCGATGAACGATCTGGCCACAGCGAGGAGGTCCGGATGAGGTTCGTCCACACCAACGTCCGCGTGCGCGACATCGACGCGTCGCTGCGCTTCTACGAGGCGCTCGGCTTCGAGCGCCGCGGGCGGCTGCAGTTCGAGAGCGCCTACAACATCTACCTGGGGCTGCCCGGCGACGGGGACACGCTCGAGCTGACCGTCAACCAGGGCCGGCAGGAGCCGTACGACGTCGGCACCGGCTACGGCCACGTCGCGCTCGAGGTCGACGACCTCGACGACCTGCTCGCGCGGCTGTCGGAGCGGGGGATCGAGCCCGAGAAGCCGCCCTATGCGCCGGGCGGTCGCGAGGAGTTCCGGATCTGCTTCGTGCAGGACCCCGACGGGTACCGCGTCGAGCTCATCGACGGGACGTTCCAGACGCCGCAGGATGCCGCAACGTGACCGAGGAGGAGGAACCATGCTGTTCTTCGTGCGCTTCGACGTGACCCAGCCGGCGAACGTCACCAACCAGGACCTGATCGCGACGTGGGTTCGCGAGGCCGAGGCGGCGATCGGGGCGATGGATGCCGGCGTCGTGCCGCATCTGTGGAAGGTCGCCGGCCAGCGCGTCGTGCTCGCGGTGATCGACCTGCCGTCCGCCGAGGACCTCGACCGCGCGCTCGGCGGCCTGCCGATCATCCGCGAGATGGGCCCGGGCGTGAAGACCGAGGCGTGGCCGATCTACGACTACCGGACATTCGCCGCAGACCTCAACGCCGGAGCGCACGGCCCGTCGTAGCGAGCTTGGCGGAGAGCTGCTCGATCGCGCCGATCGCCGGCGTGTGCGGCGCGTGGTCGATCGGCGCGGCGCCGATGCGCTCGGCCTCGGCGACGCGCTCGTCGGCCGGGACGGAGGCGAGCACCGGATGGTCGAGCAGCCGCTCGAGGTGGGGCACGTCGCGGTCACCCTCGACGCGGTTGGCGACGAAGACGACCGCCGCGTGGGGCGTCTGCAGGCGGGCGACGCGCGCCACGCGCCGCGCCGTCAGGGCCGATTGGACCGTGGGCTGCACGACCACCACGTACGTCTCGGCGTACGGCGCCCAGTCGCGCGCGATCTGGTGCGGGCCGGCCGACAGGTCGCCGATCAGCGTCCAGCCGGCGAACTGCGGCGCGTCGACGAGGCCGTGGACGGTCTCCCAGAACGCCTTGCTCGACCCCGTGATCGGGCGCGAGCCCTCGCGCCCGACCTTGCCGCGCTGCAGCAGCCGGACTCCGTCCGGAGCCGGCGTCGAGAAGCGCTCTGCCGCCCCGGCGGCGTCGACGCCCTCCGACCAGCCCCATTGACCGCTGGCGTCCTGCCGCGCGGCGCGCAGCATCGGCGGCGGATCGGGGTCGGGCCCGCTGCCGAGGCTGAGCGACAGGCCCGGCAGCGGATCGGAGTCCAGCGCGAGCACCGGCGCGCCGCCGCGGGCGACGAGCCGGGCCATCGTGCCGGCGATCGTCGACTTCCCCGAGCCGCCCTTGCCGACCAGCGCGACCCTCATCCGCGCGCTCGCGGCCCGGCGCGCACCGCGCCTCAGGCCGGCACGGGGTCGCCGGCGAGGCGCTCGGCCAGCCGTATGACGGCGGAGACGCCGGGCGCTGCGGCGTCGAGGTCGATCGGCGCGCTGCCCTCGCGGTCGGCCTCGGCGATGACGGGATCCTCCGGGACGACGACGAGCTCGCGCTCGCCGAGCGCCTCACGGACGAGCTCGGAGTCGGCGTCGCCGCCGATCCGGTTCGCGACGACGATGACCTCGGCGCGGCCGGACGCGAGCTCGAC
>DASZOA010000013.1:0-5973 GCA_035551055.1 Solirubrobacteraceae bacterium | reverse complement strand
CGCCGGCGCGACCGCCCGCGCCGCTCGCCGCGCCGCGCCGCGGTCGCTCGTCGGGCGGGGCGGCGCGCTTGGCGTCACGGACGATGACGTAGGCGATCGCCGCGAGCACGAGCGCCGCCGCGCCGAAGATCAGGACCTGCTGCAGCGTGGTGAGGCCGCCCTCGTCGAAGTCGCTCGGCGCGGGCGGCGGCGGGGGCGGCGGCTCGGTCAGCGGCGACGGGACGTTCGGGCCGATCTGCGCGTGTGCGAGCGGCGGCGCCGCGATCGTCGCGGCGAGCGCGAGCAGGAGGATCGCGAGCACGGCGGCGCGACGATGCATGGCGCGAGGTTACGCGCAATCGTGCGGCGGCCTCGGCGCCGGCCCGCCTACACTGCCGCACATGGCCAAGCAGCGACAGGTCCGCGTCGAGCAGAAGAGCGCGCTTGCGGCGATGACTCAGCTCGAATCGCGCTCCGACGAGGAGCTGCTCGCCGAGACGAGGTACCGCGCCGCCGCGCAGGCGATCCTCGGCGCGCGCGCCTCCGAGCGCTACGACGCGCAGGCCGCGCGCGAGCACTTCCGCAAGGCGATCGCCGCCGCTCGGCCGCAGGAGCGCATGCAGCTGCGGCGCATGGCCGAGGCGTCGCTGGCGCTCGCCGAGCGCCGCCCCGACGACCTCAAGGCGGCCGTCGAGAAGCTCGGCCAGGAGGCGCCGTCGAGTCGGCAGCTGTTCGTCCTGCGGCTCATGGGGCTGATCGCGCCGCCGCGCGGCGCGGGCATGGTCGCGCGCATCCGCGGCGGGCTGATCATCCTCGCGCTGGTCGTCGTGCTGCTGGCGCTCGGCTTCGGCGTCGCGACGCTCGTGCTGCTGCCCTTCGACGGGGGCTCGACGTTCGGGGCCCTGGGGCTCGGTCTGCTCGTCGTGATCGTCGCGATCGCGGTCCTGGTGCTCGTCGGCAGGCGCAGGCAGGCGGCGGCGCGCGAGAAGGCGCGGGCCGCGCGAGCCGGCTAGCGCCGCGATGTGCGGGCGCTACACGCTCGCGCGAGCCGACCCGGCGAGACTGCGCGAGCGCTGGCCGATCGGCGAGCGGCTCGAGGTGCGCCGGCGCTTCAACGTGGCGCCCGGTGACGACGTGCTCGCAGTCGTGCGCCGCGGCGAGGACGCCGAGCCCGAGGGCGCGCTGCTGCGCTGGGGCCTCGTGCCGTTCTGGGCGTCGGATCCCGGCGAGGTGGGGGCCAGGACGATCAACGCCCGCGCCGAGACCGTCGCCGAGCGCCCCGCCTACCGCGACGCCTTCGCGCGCCGTCGCTGCCTGATCCTCGCCGACGGCTTCTACGAGTGGTCCGACGGCCAGCCGCACTGGATCACCCGCTCCGACGGCGAGCCGTTCGCTTTCGCGGGTCTGTGGTCGACCTGGCGGCCGCGGGGCGCCGGGCGCGACGTCGAGCCGCTGCGCTCGTGCGCGATCGTCACGACGGCGGCGGCCGGGCCCGTGCGCTCGCTGCACGACCGGATGCCCGTGATCCTGGCCCCCGAGCAGGAGTCGCTGTGGATCGATCCGTCGGCGCCGGCCGACGAGCTGCACGCCGTCTGCGCGCCGGACGCCGCCCCCGAGCTGGCGTCGCGCCCGGTCAGCCGCGTCGTCAACGACGCGCAGCACGACGCGCCCGACTGCCTCGATCCGCCCGAGCAGGGCGCGCTGTTCTGACCGGCCGCAGGCGTGGCGCGCCTCGCAGAGCCCGCTGCGGCGCGGCGCCGAGACGCGATCAGCGGCGCTTGGAGGACTCGATGCGCACCGAGCGGATCACGACCGGGTCGATCGGCATCTCGGTCGCGGGGTCGGTCGGCACCGCGGCGATCCGCCGCACGACCGCCTTGCCGCCCACGACCTCGCCGAGCAGCGCGTACTCGGGCTCGAGCTGAGCGTCGGCGGCGGTCACGATGAAGAACTGGCTGCCGGAGGTGCCGGGCTGCTCGGTCTGCGCCTTGGCCATGGCGGCGACGTAGCGGGTGTAGCGCGTGTTCTTCGGCGGCGGCTCCACGACGCTGTAGCCGGGGCCGCCGTTGCCGGTCCCGAGCGGGTCGCCGGCCTGGATGACGAAGTCGTTGCCGCCGGGCTTGGCGATCCGGTGAAACGTCAGCCCGTCGTAGAAGCCGTTGCGCGCGAGGCCGGCGAACGACGCCGTCGTCTTCGGCGAGCGGGCGACCGCGAGCCGGATCTCGATCGTGCCGCAGTTCGTCCGGATGACCGCGACGTGGCGGCGCGCGGAGCTCAGGCGCCGCCGGGAGCGCCGCCGATCGCGCTGCGCGGCGGGCTCGGGTGCGCGGACCGCGCGGCAGCCGTCGCGCGTGCTGCGCCGCGGCGGCGGCGTCGTCGCGGTCGTGGCGGTATTCGTCGGCGCCGGTTGCGTCGCGGCCGTCGTCGCGCCGCCGCGGCTCTCCTCCTCGTCGTTGCCGCACGCCACGAGCACCAGCGCCGCCGGCAGGATCACGATGAGGACGAGCGCGCGCCGCACGGTCGCAGAGCGTAGTCGCTGGAGCCGCGCGCGTTGGCCGGTTGCCGGCGGGAGGCTCGACGACGGCGTCAACGGTCAAACTCCCCGCCGTGTCGCTCTCGCCGCTCGCCGCCCGCTACGACCACCTCCTGCTCGATCTCGACGGCTGCGTGTGGGTGGGCGACGAGCCGACACCCGAAGCCGTGGACGCCGTCGCCGCCCTGCGCGCCGCCGGCAAGGGCGTGGCGTTCGTCACGAACGACACGCAGCTCGCGCCCGAGGAGTACGTGCGCAAGCTGTGGCGGCTCGGCTTCCAGGCGTCGCTCGAGGAGGTCGTCACGGTCGGCGGCGCGCTGCAGTTCGTCCTCGCCGAGCGGTTCGCGGGCCGGGCGGCGGTCGTCATCGGCTCCCCCGCGCTGTGCAGCCACGTCGAGGCGGCGGGCCTGCGGATCGTCAACCGCACCGCGTTCGCCAGCCGTGCCGACGTCGTCGTCGTCGCGTTTCATCCCGAGTTCCACTACGCCGAGCTGCGCGAGGCGACGCAGGCGGCGCTGCGCGGCGCGTTTCTCGTCGGCTCCAACCGCGACCCCACGTTCCCGGCGTCGGATGGGCTGTGGCCGGGCTCGGGCGCGGTGATCGCGGCCGTCGAGACGGCGTGCGGGCGCACGGTCGCCACCGTCGGCAAGCCCGAGCCGATGCTCCTGCAGACCGCGCTGGACCGGCTCGGATCGGGCCGCGCGCTCATGGTCGGCGACCGCGTCGACGCCGACCTCGGCGCCGCCCACGCCGCCGGGATCGACGGCGCGATCGTCCTGACCGGCGCCTCGGACCGCGAGCGCGCCGCGGCGGCGCGCGCCCCGCGTCCGGTCGCGATCGCCGACCGGCTGGCGGCGCTGGTGCTGGGATAGTTGCCGTTCGTGGATCGCGCCGTGGCCCTGCTCTGCAACCCGTCCGCCGGCGGCGGGCGCGCCGCGCGCCTGCTCCCGCGCGCCGAGCGCGCGCTGCGCGAGCTCGGCGTCGCGTTTCGCACCGAGGTGACGCGCGACCTCGAGCACGCCTGCGAGCTGGCGTGCCGCGCCGGGCGGGCGGGCGAGGTCACCGTGACGCTCAGCGGCGACGGCCTCGTCGGCTGCGTCGTCGGGCAGCTGCGCGAGTTCCCCGGCGCCGTCCTCGGGATCCTGCCCGGCGGGCGCGGCAACGACACCGCCCGCGCGCTCGGGATCCCGCGCGACATCCGGGCCGCCTGCGCGGTCGTGGCCCATGGCGTCGAGCGCGATCTCGACATCGGCGACGTCGGCGGGCGCTCGTTCATCGGCATCGCCTCGCTGGGCTTCGACTCCGACGCCAACCGGATCGCCAACGAGGCGCCCTCGCGGCTGGGCAGGCTCGTCTACGTCTACGGCGCGCTGCGCGCGCTCGCCGCCTGGCAGCCGGCGCGCTTCGACCTGCGCCTCGACGGCGAGCCGCTCGCGTCGACGGGCTACTCGGTGGCCGCCTGCAACTCCTGCTGCTACGGCGGCGGGCTGCGGCTCGCGCCCGACGCCGCGCTCGACGACGGCCAGCTCGACGTCGTCCTGATCGCGACGCACCCCAAGCGCTCGTTCCTCGCGACGCTGCCGAAGGCCTTCACGGGCGCGCACGTCGCGCACCCCGCCGTCCGCGTGCTGCGTGCCCGCGAGCTGCACGTCGACGCCGACCGCCCGTTCGTCGTCTACGCCGATGGCGACCCGATCGGCGCGACGCCGACGACGATCCGCGTCGTCCCGCGGGCGCTGCGCGTCCTGGTGCCGGCGTGATGCTCGGCCCGAAGATCGCCGTCGCGCGTGCCGCCGGCGCGCTGTCGCGGCGCAGCGGCCGCGGCGCGACGAGCCTGCCGGGCAAGCTCCTCATGCGCCTGGAGCCGGCGGCGATCGAGCGCCTCGCCGGCCGCCTGCCGCAGGGCAGCGCCGTGATCTCGGCCACGAACGGCAAGACGACGACGGCCGCGATGGTCGCGGCGATCCTCGAGCGCTCCGGCGCGCGCCTGGTGCACAACCGCGCCGGGGCGAACATGGCCGGCGGCGTGGCGAGCGTGCTGCTCGACGCCGCCCGCGGCGACGGCATCGCCGGCGACGCCGGGCTGTTCGAGGTCGACGAGTTCTGGCTCGACCGCGTCGTGGCGCAGCTGCGACCGCGCGCGCTGCTGCTGGGCAACCTCTTCCGCGACCAGCTCGACCGCTACGGCGAGCTGGAGGCGATCGCCGACCGCTGGGCGGCGACGGTCGCCGCGGCGCCCGGCACGCGCCTGGTGCTCAACGCCGACGATCCGCTCGTCGCCGACCTGGGGCGCGAGCGCGACGACGCCGGCGTGACGTACTTCGGCGTGCAGGACGACCGCGTAGCGCTGCACGGGATGGGACACGCCTCGGACTCCAAGCACTGCCGCCGCTGCGGCGCGCCGTACGCCTACGACGCCGTGTACATGGGCCATCTGGGCCGCTACCACTGCCCCAACGGCGACTCGCGCCGGCCGCGGCCCGGCGTCTTCGCCACCGACGTCGCGCTGCAGGGGACCCGAGGCGCCCGCTTCACCCTGCACGCGGGCCCCCACCATGCGACCGTCGCCCTCCCGCTCCCGGGCCTCTACAACGTCTACAACGCGCTCGGCGCGGCGGCGCTGGCGCGCGCGCTCGGCGCGCCGCTGGGCGACGTCGTCGCCGGGCTCGAGGCGACGCAGGCCGCGTTCGGGCGGGCCGAGACGATCTCGATCGGCGGCCGAGAGCTGGCGATCCTGCTCGTCAAGAACCCGGCCGGCGCCAACGAGGTGCTGCGCACGCTCGCGCTCGATCCCGGCGAGCACGACGTCCTCGCCGTGCTCAACGACCGGATCGCCGACGGGCGCGACATCTCGTGGGTGTGGGACGCGGACTTCGAGCTGATCGCCGACCGCGTGCGGCGCGTGACGTGCAGCGGCACGCGCGCGGCCGAGCTCGCGCTGCGGCTGAAGTACGCGGGCGTCGCGCCCGAGCGCCTGCAGGTCGTGCCCGCGCTCGAGCGCGGCCTCGACGCCGCGCTGGCCGACGGCGCCGGGCGGCTCGTCGCGCTGCCGACGTATACCGCGATGCTCGCGCTGCGCGAGCTGCTGGTCGCCCGCGGCGCGGCGCAGGGGTCGTTCGCGCGATGAGCGAGGACGTCATCTGGCACGACGTGGAGTGCTCGCGCTACGACGCCGACCTCGCGCTCTGGCGCGAGCTGGCCGCGGCGGCGCGCGGGCCGATCCTCGACGTCGGCGCCGGCACCGGACGCGTCGCGCTCGATCTCGCGCGTCGCGGGCACGAGGTCGTCGCGCTGGATCACGACGCGCGGCTGCTGGCGGTGCTCGCCCGGCGCGCCGGCGCCGAGCGCCTGCGCGTCGCGACCGTCGTCGGCGACGCGGCCGACTTCGAGCTCGACCGGCGCGACTTTCAGATCGTCATGGCGCCGATGCAGACCGTCCAGCTGCTGGGCCGCGACGGCCG
>DASZOA010000012.1:0-2079 GCA_035551055.1 Solirubrobacteraceae bacterium | reverse complement strand
GGGAGCGTAGGCTGCGCGCCGACGCCAGTCCACGTCGATGCCCAACCGGTCAAGCCCGCTCGGGCACGCGCCGATAGCGCGACACATCGCCCGGCCGGGCGGCAACCGAACCAAGGCGAGGATCACCTGCAGATGAAGGCCAAGCCCGAGGGCACGACGCAGCGCAGAAGCCGCGGACGGATCGCGGCGGCGCTGTGCACGGCCGGCGTCGCCGCGGTCGCCCTGAGCGGTCATCTGACCGGCGCGGCTGCGGGCGACGGCGCCATCCCGGGCGAGCAGGTCACCGCGCCGCCCATGCAGCCGACGGGTGACGACGCGGCGGCGCCGGCGCCGAGCCCCGCGACGACGACCCAGACGACGACCACCCCGGCCGCCGCCGGCAGCGGGACGACGACCACGCCGCCGGCGCAGACGACCGCCGCGCCGCCGGCCGGCCAGACGCCCGCCGCCCCGACGCCCGCCGCTCTCGACGCGGCGCCCGCGCCCGCCGCGGCGCCGTCCGCTCCGCCGACCGCCAGCCGCGAGCCGGTCGAGCCGCTGCCGCTCACGGGGCTCGCCGGCCCCGCCGAAGGGGAGCAGCCGGGTGCGAAGCGCTGCTCGCCGAAGAAGCGCAGGCCGGCCGCCGCCAAGGCTAAGCCTGCAGTCGAGGGTGCGGGCAGCGCGGCGGTCGAGCGTGCGGGCAGCGCTGCCGTCGCGGGTGCGGGCAGCGCTGCCGTCGCGCGCAGCAGGGCCGCGACCGCCGTCAAGCGCTGTGCGGCCAAGCCGCGGTCGCGGCGCACCCTCTCCCCCGAGCGCGCGCCTCGGCGCGACCGGGCGCCGAAGGTCGCGCTGCGCAACGCCGAGGGCGTCCCGACGATCGCCAACCCCACGACGTCGCTCGCGCTGCCCGGCGCGGTTCCCGTCGGGGTGCCGAACTTCTTCATCGACAAGTTCCGGATCCCGCCGTTCCTGCTGCCGATCTACCAGGCCGCCGGCATCCAGTACGGCATCCGCTGGGAGATCCTCGCCGCGATCAACGAGATCGAGACCGACTACGGCCGCAACCTGAACATCTCCTCGGCCGGGGCCCTCGGATGGATGCAGTTCATGCCCGCCACGTGGAAGGCGTACGGCACCGACGCGAACCGCGACGGGCGCAAGGATCCCTTCAACCCCGTCGACGCGATCTTCGCCGCCGCGCGGTACCTGCGCGCCGCCGGCGCCGAGCAGGACCTGCGGCGCGCGATCTTCGCCTACAACCATGCCGACTGGTATGTCGAGTCGGTGCTCATGCGCGCGCGCCTGATCGGCGGGATGCCGGCCGACCTCGTCGGCTCGCTCAACGGCCTAACGCAGGGGCACTTCCCCGTCTTCGGCAGGGCGCGGTACGCCGACGACCTCTCCGAGCGCGCGATCATGCGGCGCGTCGCCGACGGCCGGAACGTCGCCAACCCGATCGAGTCGAACGCCACGCGCCGCGGCATCGACATCTTCGCCAAGCCCGGCTCGCCCGCGATCGCCGTTCAGGACGGCACGATCGCGGCGATCGGCCGCTCCAAGCGGCTGGGCAACTACGTCCGCCTACGCGACGTGTACGGCAACAGCTACACGTACGCGCACCTCAAGAAGGTCGCCCGCCACGTCCCGGTTCCCAAGCGCAGCACGCAGAGCAGGGCGTCGATCGCGAGGGAGCTCGCGCTGCCCAAGCGCGATCCGAGGCCGACCCGTGCCGCATCGGCCGGACGCCAGACCACCGCGCGCGCCGAGACCGCGGCCGCGGAGAAGAGAGCCGCCGCCGCCCTCGCCTCGCGCGCGCAGAGCGTGGTGTCGACGGCGACCGCCGCCTCGGCGCTCGCCAAGGCGCGCCTGTTCGCCAACCCCGCGCGACGTAACGCGTATGCCAACGGCGGCGCTCAGCAGATCCTCGAGGCGGGCTCGGCACTGGCCGCGGGAGCGACCTTGAAGTCCTACTTCACCGGGGTGTACGGGCTGGACCCCGAGGACGTCGAGCTCAGGCGCCTGCTCGTCGGGCGCCGCGTCATCGCCGGCACGATCCTCGGCCGGGTCGGCCGGACCGACGAGAAGATCTCGCCGCGCCTG
>DASZOA010000011.1:0-1576 GCA_035551055.1 Solirubrobacteraceae bacterium | reverse complement strand
CCGACGAAAGGAGGGGCGATGCCGATCGTGCAGTCGCTCTTGAAGCAGATCATCCCGGTCAGGCCGGACATGTCCTCGCACACCAAGGGGGTCAAGCAGGGCAACAGCACCGGGCACTACGAGAAGCAGCCGGGCTTCCTGCAGGACGGCCGGGCGACGTCGACGCGGTCGACCGGGATCATGCCCGGCGAGAAGGACCCGATCCACCCCGACATGCCCAACCTGTCGCCGCCGTGATCGTCGGCTCCGGCGCGAACGACCCGCCGGAGCTGCGGTTCGCGGTCGATGCCGTGGACGCGCTGCGCACGTCGGCGGTCCCGACGCTGCGCTTCATGGTCGCGGTCGACGCCGGCGAGCGGGCGCTGCGCGGCCTGGGGCTCGAGATACGGCTGCAGATCCGCGCCGAGCGGCGCCGCTACTCCGCGGCCGAGGGCGATCGGCTGGGCGAGCTGTTCGGCGCCCCCGAGGACTGGTCGCGGTCGCTGGGGACGGTGCCGTGGACGGAGACCACGCTGTACGTCGGCCCCTTCGAGGGACGGCGGCTCGTCGAGCTGCGGGTGCCGTGCACCTATGACTTCGAGGTGACGGCCGCCAAGTACCTCTCCGCGCTCGAGGACGGCGAGGTGCCGGTCGAGCTGCTGTTCAGCGGAAACGTCTTCTGGCAGCTGCCCGACGGTCGCCTGCAGACCGCGAGGATCCCGTGGGACCGCGAGGCGTCGACCCGGCTGCCCGTGGCGGTCTGGCGCGACGCGATGGCGGCGGCGTTCGGCGACGCGGCCTGGCTGCGCGTGCACCGCGACGTCTTCGCCCGGCTGCAGGCCGAGCGCTCGCGGCGGCGGCTGACGACCTGGGAGGACACCTTCGACGAGCTGCTGCGCGAGGCCGCGCCATGAGCGCCGACCCCGTCCGTCAGATCGCCCGGGCCGTGCTCTACGAGGGCTACCTGCTGTGGCCCTACCGGCGCAGCGCGATGAAGAACCAGCAGCGCTTCACGTTCGGGGGCGTGTACCCGGCCGCGTTTGCCGAGCGCTTCGGCGACCGGTCCGAGCTCGTGATGGAGTGCCTCGTCGAGGGTCCCGCCGCCGCCCGCGTGGACATCGAGATCCGGTTCCTGCACCTCGTCGACCGCCGGCCCGCGCGGCGCGAGGGCGCGCGGCTCGTGCCCGTCGACGAGCTGCTCTGCGGCGACGAGCGCCACCTGGCGTGGGAGGAGGCGACCGAGCGCACCGTGGCGCTCGGCACGCACGCGATCGAGGCGCTGCGGGCGGCGCGGACCGTGCCGGTCGCCGTGGCGGGCGGGGAGGACGTCGAGCGCCTGGACTGCGACGGCGTGCTCGTGCGCCGCTGGGACGCGCTGGAGGGCGCGCTCGCGGTCTCGTCGGAGCCGCTGGGCGAGAGCCTGCACCGCCTCTCGGTGCGCTTCGCCAACCGCTCCGCGTCGCCCGCCGTCGAGCGTGCCGAGGCGCTGCGACGCACGTTCCTGTCGACCCACGTCGTCGCGCGGGCGAGTGGCGCGGCGTTCGTCTCGCAGACCGATCCGCCCGCGGGGCTGCGCGAACAGGCCGCGGCCTGCCGC
>DASZOA010000010.1:0-2978 GCA_035551055.1 Solirubrobacteraceae bacterium | reverse complement strand
CGAGCGCCGCGAGCGCGCCGGCGGCGCGCGACGTGGGGCTCATCGCGGCACGCGCACGGACTCGAGCGCCGTGCGGACCGCGGCGCTCGCGTCGTAGCGTTCGAGCTCGGCCTCGGGACGCAGCACGAGCCGGTGCGCGAGGACCGGCTCGGCGAGCGCGGCGACGTCGTCGGGCGTGACGAACGTGCGCCCGACGAGTGCGGCCGCCGCCTTCGCCGCGGCGAGCAGGTGGACGGCCGCCCGCGGGCTCGCGCCGAGCGTCACGCTCGGCAGCTCGCGCGTGCGCCGCACGATCTCGACGAGGTAGGCGGCGACGTCGTCGGCGACGGCGACCGCGTCCACGGCGGCGCGTGCCGTGCGCACGTCGCCGGCCTCGGCGACGACCTGGACGTCGTCGAGCGACAGCGGCCGCAGCCCCGCGCGTGCCAGGCCGAGCATGCGCAGCTCACCGTCGGCGCCCGGGTAGCCCACGTCGATCTTCATGAGGAAGCGGTCGAGCTGCGCCTCGGGCAGCGGGTAGGTGCCCTCGTACTCGATCGGGTTCTGGGTGGCGACGACGAGGAACGGGTCGGGCAGCGGCCGGCTGGCGCCGTCGGCGGAGACCTGGCCCTCCTGCATCGCCTCCAGCAGCGCGGCCTGCGTCTTGGGCGGGGTGCGGTTGATCTCGTCCGCGAGCAGGACGTTCGTGAACACCGGACCCGGCCGGAAGGCGAGCTCGCCCGCCCGCAGCGTGCTCGTGCCGGTCAGGTCGGAGGGCAGCATGTCGGGGGTGAACTGCACGCGCGCGAACTGCAGGCCGAGCGCCCGCGCAAGCGCGCTCGCGAGCAGCGTCTTGGCGACGCCCGGCGGTCCCTCGAGCAGGACGTGGCCGCCGACGGCGAGCCCGCTGACGAGGCCGCGCACGGCCTCGTCCTGGCCGACGACGACCTTGCCGACCTCGCCCGCCAGCCGCTCGTAGAGCTCTCTCATCGCCGCGCGCGCGCCAGCGCGCCACCGAGCGCGAGCACGTCGTCGCGTGCGCCCGGCGGCGCGGTCAGCGCGGCCGCCTCGTCCTCGTCGAAGCCGAGCCGCAGCGCCGCCTCGCGCACGGCGTCATCGCCGGCGTCGGGCGCCAGCGCGGCGCGGCGGATCACCTGCGCGCGCGCCGCCGCGCGGACGGGCTCGAGCGCGACCGCCGGCTCGCCGGCGCGCCGCAGCGCGAGCGCGAGCGCGTCGACGTGCTCGCGACGAGCCGGCGGCGGCTCACCGGCGTCCTCCTCGGCCGGGCCGAGCCGCCGCGCCCGCGCCAGCAGCGCCAGCAGGCCGGCGAGCAGCGCGACGATCAGGCCGAGGCGCCAGCGCTCGGGCAGCGCCGCCAGCCCGGTGGCGCGGCCGAAGCCGTGGACGGACTCGACGAACGTCACGGGGCGCCCCCGCTCGCCGGCGAGCGCGATGCCGAGCGCGGCGTTGTCGGCGTGCGCGAGCAGCCGGTTCTGCAGCGGCGCGGAGTCGGCGAGCAGCAGCGCGCGGCCCTCGCCGGCCTGCGCGACGGCGAGCAGCACGCGGTCGGCGCCGAGCGCGGGCCGCGCGCCGCGCAGCCGCGTGAAGCCGCCGGCGCCAGCGCTGCGCACGAGGCGCACGGCGGCGGTCTCGGGCACGGGGCCGGCCGGGCGCGCAAGCCGCGGGCCCTCGGGCGACCACGCCGGCGCGCGCGGCACGACACCGCGGCCCGCGTTCTCGCCGCCGGCCACGAGCCGGCCGCCGGCGCGCACGAAGCGCGCCAGCGCCGCCTGCTCGGCGGCGTCGAGATCGGCGTCGAGCACGACGATCGTCGTCTGCGGATCGAGCCGCGACTGCTCCAGCGGGTCGCGCAGGAAGCCAACCTCGTGGCCGGCGCGGCGCAGCAGCTCGGCGTACGCGGCCGCGCCGCGCGGCTGCGTGGCGTACGCCGAGCCGTCCTTGCCGCCGGGCTCCGGGCTCAGCGTCGAGACGGCGAGCGCGACGACGTTGAGCACGACGAAGAAGGCGATCAGGCCGACGACGAAGCGGGCGGCCGGCCGGCGCGGCAGCAGACGCCTCATCGAGCCGACGCCTCCTGCGGCACGCGCGGCCAGCCGTCGCGCGCCTCGCGCAGGTCGTCCGGCGCGGCCGGCCGGCCGCCGTAGGCGACGGCCTCGAAGTCCTCGACGAGTCCCGCGAGCGTCGGCGACGGCACGGCGCGCAGCAGCTCGCGGTTGGTCAGCGCGGGGCGCAGCTCGATGAGCCTGCGCTGGTCGAGCTCGGCCAGGCCGGCGCCGAAGCGCAGGCGCAGCGCCTCGTCGAGGTCGCCGCGGCGCTCGGCGCGCTCGGCCTCCTGGCGCAGCCGTGCCGCGCTCGGCCGCCGCTCGCCGCCGGCGGCGTGGCGCTCGGCGCGGGCGCCGGCGGCCGCCCGGCGCGCCCCGGCGCGCGCGGCGAGCAGCGCCGCCGCCGCCAGCACGAGGGCGGCCAGCAGAGCCGCGCCCACGATCGATCCCCCCGGAAACCACCCTGCGACCCAGCCGAAGGCGTCCTCGAAGCGGCGCCCGAGCGAGCGCAGCGCGTCGACGACGCGCTCGCGCAGCCCGCGCAGCGGCGCCGGGACGTTCGTCAGCTGAAAGCGCCGCTGGGCGAGGATCTCGCGCGCCTCCTCGCGGGCCCGCTCGGCGGAGACGCTCGCCGGCGCGGATCGATCGGGGGCGGTCGGCTCCGCGCCGCGCGCGGCCTCCGGCCACGCCGCGCACGCCAGCGCGCACGCCAGCACGGCGGCGCCGCGCCTCACCCCGACGGGACCCCCGGCAGACGCGGCGGCTCGTCCGGCGGCTCGTCCGGCGACCGATCGGGCCGGCGCGGCTCGTCGCCCGTCCCCTCCCCGGGCTCGTCGGTCCCGTCGCCGCCGCGCTCGCGCAGTCCGCGCAGCGGCGCCGGGACGTTCGTCGGCTGAAAGCGCCGCTGGGCGAGGATCTCGCGCGCCTCCTCGCGGG
>DASZOA010000009.1:0-1675 GCA_035551055.1 Solirubrobacteraceae bacterium | reverse complement strand
GTGCTGGACGGCGGCCCGACCCTGAACCCCTCGACGTACGACCTGCTCGCCGGCATCCACGGCGTCGCCGCCGAGGAGGTCGTCGTGCTGCCCAACTCGCCCAACATCGTCATGGCCGCCGAGCACGCCGCCGAGCTGTCGGAGAAGGTCGTGCGGGTCAGCGCGGCCCGCTCTCCGCAGGCCGGCCTGACCGCGGCGCTCGCGCTCGACCCGCAGCGCTCGGCCGACGACAACGTCGCCGCCGTCGACGCGGCGCTCGAGCGCCTGCGCACCGGCGCGGTCGCGCCCGCGGCGCGCGACGACGGAGACGGCCGCTTCCTCGTCGGCGACGCCGTCGGCTTCGTCGACGACGCGATCATCGCCTGGGGCCGGCCCGCGCCGACGCTCGCCGCGGTGCTCGCGACGCTCGGCGAGGACGCCGAGCTCGTGACGTGCATAGCGGGCGAGGGCGCGCCGCTCGACGAGGACGGGGTGCGCGCGCTGGTGCCCGCCGGCGTCGAGCTCGAGTGCGAGGCGGGCGGCCAGCCGGCCTACTGGTGGCTGCTCGCCGCGGAGTGAGGGTTGACAGCGCGGCTGGACGGGAGTAGACGATGACCATGGCGACCAGCCGCCGCTCGCATCGCTCCGCGGCGTTGCTCGCGCTCGGCGCCGCGGCGCTCGTCCTGGCCTCCTGCGGCGGCTCGCGGGACGGCGACGAGCGGTCCGGCGCCGCGGCCCGCGCCGGCGACCCCGACGCGCTCGCCGAGCGGGCGGCCGGCCCCAACCGGGCCGCGCGGTCGGGCCGGATCGACGGCCGGATCGACATCGACCTGCAGGGCGTGGCCGCGTTCGCCGAGCCGTTCTCGGTCGACGTCAGAGGGCCGTTTCGCCACCGCAGGGGCGCCTCGCTTCCCGACTACGAGCTCGAGATGGGCGTCGGCGACAACGGCATCGGCCTGACCGCGCTTCGCGGCCGGTCGTGGGTCGGCCTCGGCTCGACCGGCTATCCGCTGCCGGCGCCGATCCGCCGCCGGCTCGTGCGGTCCTCCGCGCGCGGCGAGAACGGGCTGACGCGGACGCTCGAGCAGTTCGGCATCGCGCCGTCGCGCTGGGAGACCGATCGGCGGATCGCGGGCACCACCCGACTTGACGGGGTCGAGGTCGCGCACATCACGACGAGCTTCAACGCCGGGCGCCTCGTGCGCGACGCCAACACGCTGCTCGGGCTGCTGTCGGCGCTCGGGATCACCCGCGCCACGGGCCTGCCCGACCGCATCTCGCGGCGCGCGCGGCACGCCGTCGTGCGCTCCGTCACGCTCAAGCGGGGGGCGTCGTGGATCGGCGTCAGGGACAAGGTCCTGCGCAGGGCCCGCTTCACGATGAAGTTCGCCGTCGCCAGGGCTGACAGGGCCGTGCTCAGCGGCATCTCGGGCGGCACGATCGCCGGCGAGCTGAACGTGACCGGCATCGGCACGCCGCAGCGC
Organism: Solirubrobacteraceae bacterium; assembly: GCA_035551055.1. GTDB lineage: Bacteria > Actinomycetota > Thermoleophilia > Solirubrobacterales > Solirubrobacteraceae > CADCVQ01. Next base: position 212 of record DASZOA010000009.1, on the reverse strand, counting down.
GTCCGTGCGCCGGCGAGGACCGGGCCGTTCGCCAATTTCCGCGTCGCCGTCGACGCGCTCGCCGACCAGCGCGCGGCGCGGGGCCGCTGACCGGTCGGCCGATCATCATGGCGCCGTGCCCACCGCCTTCGCCTCCGCGCGCGTGCCCGACCGCGCCGAGCTGCTCTCCGCGCCGCTGCGCTGGCCGCGCCCGTCGGCGCTCGCGCTGGCGC
>DASZOA010000008.1:0-5764 GCA_035551055.1 Solirubrobacteraceae bacterium | reverse complement strand
GCGCAGCACCGCACCCCGCGAGCGGCGATCGTGTTGTCCAACCGATGCGCCGTATCGCCGTCCTGCTCGTGGCCACCGGGCTGCTCGTCTGGCTCGCCGCGCCGGCACTGTCCTCGCGACCGTTCGTGCCCCGCGTCGTCGAGTTCGAGCAAGCGCTGGGCCCGAGCGGCTGGGTCCGCGCGGACGGCGGCTGGCGTTCACCGGTCGTGCGCGCGCCGAAGCGCTTCGACCTCGTCGGCCTGCGCTGGCGGGCGGGCGAGCACGCGACGCGGATCCGCGTGCGCGAGGCCGGCGGGGGCTGGAGCCGCTGGACGCTGATGGCCGCCGACCACGCCGGCGGCGCGGGGGCCGAGCCGGTCTGGGCCGGCGGCGCCGACGCCTACCAGCTGCAGATCGACGCCCCCCCGCGCGGGCTGCGCGCGCGCTTCGTCAACGCGACCGGCAGCGCCACGGCGCGCGACCGCCTCACCACCCCGCTGCGGCGCGCCGTGCACGGCGCGCTCGCCGCGATCGCCGGCCCGGCGGCGCGCGCCCAGGCCCGCGGCGCACCGGCGATCATCTCGCGCGCGGCGTGGGGCGGCGCGCAGTGCCCGCCGCGGGCCGTGCCGGCATACGGCCAGGTGCAGCTCGGCTTCGTGCACCACACGGTCACCGCGAACACCTATGCGCCGCACGAGAGCGCCGCGATCGTGCTGTCGATGTGCCGCTATCACCGCAACGACAACGGCTGGAACGACATCGGCTACAACTTCCTCGTCGATCGCTACGGCCAGATCTTCGAGGGTCGCGCCGGCGGCATCGACCAGCCCGTGATCGGCGCCCAGGCGCAGGGCTACAACGGCGTCTCGACCGGCGTCGCGAACATCGGCACCTTCTCGCAGGCGCCGCAGACGGCGGCGGGCGTCTCCGCGACCGCCGAGCTGCTGGCGTGGAAGCTCTCGCTGCACACCGTGCCCGTCGCCGGGCAGGTCGCAGTGACCTCGGCGGGGGGATCGTCCAACCGCTACCCGTCGGGCCAGCCCGTCGCCTTCCAGCGGATCGCCGCGCACCGCGACGCCGACAAGACGAGCTGCCCGGGCGACGCGTTCTTCGCACAGCTGCCGCAGATCCGCCGGCAGGCGGCGGCGATCGCCCCGCAGTACGCCTTCGCCCCGGTGGCGAGCGCGGTGTCGCTGGAGGCGGCCGACCGGACGCTGGACTACCCGCAGGTCGCGCAGCTCTCCGGCCGCGCGACGGTCGGCGGCGGGGCGGCGCTCGCCGGCGCACCGATCTCCGTGCAGGTCGCTCGCGGCCGCGGCTTCGTTGAGGCCGCGAGCACGACGACGGCCGCCGACGGCACCTGGACCGCACCCCTGCAGACGCGCTACTCGCGCTCGGTCCGTGCCGTCGCGCAGCTGCCCGACGGCACGCTCGTCAGCTCCCCGCCGCTGCAGCTGCAGGTCGCGCCGCGCCTGACGCTGCGCGCGCCCAAGCGCGTGACCACGGGTCGGCGCTTCACCGTCCGCGGCAGCATCAGCCCGCGCCGCTCGCGCCTCGTGCTCGAGATCGCCCGTGAGGGGGCCGACGAGCGGATGCACACCGTCGCCCGCAGCGCCGTGCGGGTGCGCCGCGGGCGCTTCTCGACACGGGTGCGCCTGCGCCGGCCGGCGCTCACGCGCCTGCGCATCAGGTTCCGCTCCGACGCGCGCAACCGCGGCGCCCGCTCGGACGTCTACCTGCGGGCCGTTCGCCGCCGCTGACGATCTTCCGCTCGCGCACGCGCGGCTACGCTTCGCGCCGCCATGCGGCGGGGGCCATCGACCGACGATCGCGAGCACCACGAGAGCCGCTCGCGGATCGTGCGCCTCTGTGCGCGCGTGGCGGACTCGGCGGCGTTCAACCTCGCGATCTTCGGCGTGATCCTGGCCAACGCCGTCGTGCTCGGGCTGGAGACCTATCCCGGCGCGGTGCGCGCGGCCGGCGGATCGCTGCGCGTGCTCAACGAGGTGTTCCTCGGCGTCTTCGTCGTCGAGCTCGTCGTCCGGCTGGCCGCGTTCGGCTCGCGGCCGCAGGACTTCTTTCGCAGCGGCTGGAACGTCTTCGACTTCCTCGTGGTCGCGGCGTCGCTTGCGCCGGGGCTGCGCGAGAACGCGATGCTGCTGCGGCTTGCGCGGCTGGCGCGCGTGCTGCGGATCGTGCGGCTGCTGCCCGACCTGCGCGTGCTGACGGTCGCCATCGGGCGCTCGATCCCCGGCGTGATGTCGCTCGCGGTGCTCGCGCTGCTCGTGCTGTTCGTCTACGGCATGGTGGGCTGGACGATGTTCCAGGACCACGCGCCCGACCAGTACGGGACGATCGGCGAGGCGATGCTGACGCTGTTCGTCGCGCTGACGCTCGAGAACTTCCCCGAGCAGATCGCGCTGGGCCGCGAGCTGTCGGACTGGACGCTGCTGTACTTCGTCAGCTACGCCCTCGTCGCGGCGTTTCTGATCTTCAACATCCTCATCGGCGTGGTCATCAACTCGCTCGAGGAGGCGCGGGCGATCGAGCACGCGCGCGAGCGCGCCGATCGGATCGAGCACGGCGGCCCGGCGGGGCCGACGCTCGAAGAGCGGGTGGTGGCCGTGCGCGAGGCGCTCGACGAGCTGGCGGCGGACGTGCGTGACCGCGCGCCGCCGGGCTGAGCACCGGCGCCTGCGCGCCGCGCCGGCGCCGCGATCACGCGCGTTGCGGCCAGACGACGGCGATCAGCGATCCGAGACGGGGCTGAGGACGGGCTTGACGTCGAGGATCGGGGTCCCGTCCAGCGCCTCGAGGTTGCGCACGCGGAACCGTGTGTCCTCGATCGCCGCGATCTCGACGAGGTGCAGCCCGATCGGGTTGGGCCGGGCCGGCGAGCGCGTGCTGAACACGCCCTGCTCGGGATTGGCCGGGGCGCCGCGCGGGTGCACGCGCAGCACGTCGCGGCGCGCGCGGTCAAGCCACGTCAGGACGATGACCTCGCTTCCGACCTGGAGGGCGCGGAAGGCCTCGCGCAGCGCCGGGTCGAGCACGAGCCAGGCCTCGGGCGCACCCTCGTCGCCCTGCTTCGGAGCCTGCTCGGCGTCGATCAGCGGGGACTCGACCCGTCCGATCGGCCGCAGCTCGTACGTGGACTCGGCGACCGGGTCCGTCATCGCAAGACCTCCTGGGTCGTCGCTTCCCGCGGGCGTCGTCAGCGCATCGCCAGGGCGTCGCCGAGGTTGGCGCCCTGCGCGAGCAGCGTCCGCTGCACGTCGTCGGCCGCGACCTCGCGCGGCGCGACGCCGCCCTGCGCGGCGAGCGCCGCCGCGACGCCGGCGGCCTGGCCGGTCGCCAGCGCGATCGGCGTGACGCGGTAGGAGGAGTGGGCCTCGTGCGTGCCGGAGATGCAGCGCCCGGCGACGAGCAGCCCGTCGACGTCGCGCGGGATCAGGCAGCGCAGCGGGATGTCGTAGGCGCCGCCGACCGGCAGGCGCTCCAGCAGCGTGCCGCGCCCCCCCTTCGGGTCGTGGATGTCGATCGGATACGAGCCGCGCGCGATCACGTCGTCGAAGCGGCGCGATCGCAGCACGTCGTCACCGGTGAGCCGGTACTCGCCGGTGATGCGCCGGGTCTCGCGCACGCCGATCTGCGTGCCGCTCTGCACGGCGTAGGCCTCCTCGAAGCCGGGCACGCGCTTGCGCAGGAAGCGCACGATGTCCTCCATCTGGCGACGCGCGAGGCGCTCGGCCCGCGTGAGGTCGAAGACGTCGATCCCGAGCACGCCCGAGACCCTCGTGCTGTTGACGCTCAGCTCGTGCTCGTGCGGCGTGGCGAAGAACAGCAGGTCCTCGCGCGGCAGATCGAGCTCGCCCGCCTCGCGCGCCTGCTCGACGAGCTCCCAGAGCCCGGACACGCCGCGCCACTGGTCCGGGCGCCCGCGCACGTAGCCCTCGAAGTGCTCGCGCTGGAACTCGACGACGCGGAACATCAGCGTCATCGGCTGCACGAGGCCGTCGTCGCGCCCGATCTCGTAGTCGGCGCCGGCGGCCACGGCGACATCGCCGTCGCCGGTCGCGTCGACGATCACCGGCGCCTGCACGACGAGCGGGCCGGACTTCGTCTCGAGCACCACCCCCTCCGGGCGGCGCGGCGCGCCGGTCACCCCCGAGGCGAAGGCGTGCATGAGATAGCGCACGCCCGCCGCGTCGAGCAGCTCGAGCGCCGCCGACTTGTAGGCCTCGGGGTCGATCGGGAACGTGTATCCGGTCTCCTCGCCCGGAGCGATCGCGCCGCCCCGGTCGAGCAGGCGCTCCATGAGATCCAGCAGGACCCCGGCCACGACCGGCTTGCCCGGGCCGTGGTCGCTCGGCAGCAGCCGAAGCTCCTCGTCGGCGCCGCGCGCACGCGCGCCGCGGATCTCGTTGTGCCAGGACATCAGCGGCATCACGAGCGCGGCCGTCGCGTTGCCGCCGAGAAACCCGTAGCGCTCGACGAGCACGACGTCTGCCCCGGCCTGCGCCGCCCCGGCCGCGGCTCCGATGCCGGCGGGCCCACCGCCGACCACGACGACGTCCGGGCGCGCGGCGACCGTCGCGCTGCGCGCGGGCAGCGTGACGCCCAGCGGCCGCTCAGGACGCTGCAGCGGGGGCACGGGACTCGAGCAGATCGACGATCAGGCGAACATTCTCGCGCGCCGCCTCGTCGAGCGGCGACAGATGCTTGCGGATGTGCTCGACCTGGCGGTCACGACGGTCCCACAGGCGGTCGATGTGCGACAGCAGCGCGCCGGCGTGCCCGGCCCGCTCGGGATCCGGCGAGCGCACGTCGAGCGAGTCCAGGAAGTCGCGCACCTTCGTCGCGTACGGCAGCGCGGCGACGGGCACGCCCGCCGTTGCCGCGAACAGCAGGAAGTGCAGGCGCATCCCGACGGCCATCTGCAGATGCTCCATCAGCCCGCGCAGCTCGCGCGGGCCGTAGTCGCGCTTGAGCACCCACGCGCGCTCCGGCAGCCCCATCCGTCCGATCACGCGATGCGCCTCGCGGATGTCCCTGCGCTCGATCGGGACGAAGACGACCTGCGCGTCGAAGCGATCGACCATGAAGTCGGCGGCGTTCGCGAGCAGTGCGTGGTACTCGTCGATGTCGATCTCCGACATCGCGCGCCCCCCCTCGCGCACCGACATCCCGATCAGCCGCTGGCCCTCCGACAGGCCCTCGCGCTCGAGCATCGCCTGCGTGAACGGCTCGGGCTCGAGCAGCAGCGCGGGATCTGCCGTGACGACGATCTCGCACTCCACGCCGCTCTCCTCGAGCAGCCGCTTGGCCGCCGTCTCGCGGACGGTCACGAGCTGCATCTCGTTGAGCGCCTCGGCGACCGAGCGGCGATCGGCGCGGCGGTCGAGCGGCCCGGCGCCGACCGCGTACGTCGCCGTCGCCACGCCCGCGTCCTGTGCGAGGCGCACGAGGCGCAGGTAGAAGTCGGCCTCGCGGTCATAGAGGATGCCGCCCCCGCCCAGCAGCATGAGGTCGGTTCGCCGGATCTCGGCAAGGAGGTCGTCGCGCACGGCGTCGGGCGCGACGACGCGCTCGACGTCGTGGTGGCGCTTCGTGTGTTTGGGGTCGCGCGAGAAGACGACGATCTCGAGGTCGGCGACCGCCGCGCGCAGCTGCGCGATCGCGACGGTCAGGATCGCCTCGTCGCCCGCGTTCAGCCCGCCGTAGGAGCCGACGAGTCCGACCACCTTGGCCATCTGGCAGCGGTACCCGCTCGGCCTGCGGCTTA
>DASZOA010000007.1:0-5559 GCA_035551055.1 Solirubrobacteraceae bacterium | reverse complement strand
CCGGCTTCGCTCTCGGGGGTCGCCTTGACGATGACCATGACTCGCATCGGGATGCCTCCTGGGTTGGAATCGGCGTTCTATCGATGCGTCGAACGAGCCGTCCCGAAATCGACACGACTTCTATCAGGCCCGCGCGACCAGCCACCGCGGGGGGCTCACCTGGTCGGGGAAGCCGTACCGGGTGGCCGGACACGAGCGGGGCCGAGCTCCTCGCGGAGGCCCGGCCCCGGATCTGCCAGTCGGGCTGGACGCTACGAAGAGCTCGGCTTCGTGATGCCCATCCGCTCGAGGGCCGCCTGGGCGTGGGGCGAGAGCTGCCCGGTCACCGGGACGTTCGTCGCGAAGCCCGAGGGCCAGGCGATCGGCGCGTTGGGGCCGAGCGTCGCCCACTCGGTCGGCGGGTTCCCGCCCGACGGCGCGTCCGGCGCGAGGAAGAGCTCGACGTCACGTCCAAAAGACCTTGCCAGCACTTGAGATTCCTCCCTACTCGACGCGGATACCCCGCATGGATAGCGGCGCGAGGATACAAAAAAGCGCCTGCGCCGACAACGGAATCGGGGGTTAGCCGAACCCCGACGTTCAGGCACGCCGCATTGGCGCGCGCGGCGCCGTCGGGCACGCTGCCGGCATGAACGCAGCCGCCGCACGAGCCCGCCTCATCGGCCTTCAGGCAGAGCGCTTCGAGGCGCTCGAGCTGGGCGTCGAGAAGACCTCGCCGTACATGGCGCGCCTGGAGGCCGCGATCGAGGACGCGCGCACCGACTACGTCATGGGCGCGGTGCTCGAGATCGCGCTCCTGCGCGGCGAGCTCGCCGACGCGCTCCAGGGCTGAGCGGCGGGGCGTCCGCCTACGAGGACGGGCGCGCGCGCTCCTCGGGATCCTTGCCGCGGGTGGCACCCGACGCTCCCGGTCGCCCGGGGTAGATCCGCTCGCCGGCATCGGCCTCCTCGTGCGCGCGCTCCTCCCAGCGCGTCTCGTCGGGGCCGACGGGGGCGCGGCGCTCGCCCTGCTCGGAGGGCGGTGGGTCGTGCGCAGACGCGAGGTGGGCGTCGTCGTGCTCGGATGTGTCGCGGGGGCGCAGGATCCAGCCCAGCCGCCCCAGCTCGTCGGACACGGTGCTGGAGACCTCGCCCTCGCCGCCGGTCTGGGCAAGTGCCATGGGCGGCCGACCGACGCGCTCGCGCAGCTCGTTGACGACGTCCTCCGAGCGGCGCCAGCTCAGCGAGACGCGGCCGCTGTGCCCGTCGCTTGCCGGAGACAGCGCATTGCCCGCGAGCGCGCGGTACAGCTGCAAGCAGAACTCCTCGTCGACGAGCCGGTCGCCGAGCGTCGCAAGGTCGTTCGTCAGGTGGCGCTCGAGCGCTTCGGGGTCGGTCATGGCGATCCGTCTTCCCACGGCGCGACCGGCGGTAACGGCCCAAGCGACGGCCGTACCCGCGACGCATCCGCGCGCCACCCCCCGACCCGCCGCGATGTTCCCCCCACGTGGGGGGACCTCCTGTTCGTCGGACACCGCCAGCCGCGACGGTGTGGACATGCTCGATTCCCACAGCACGGCTGTCCTCTTTCCGGGCCAGGGCAGCCAGACACCGGACATGCGCGACCTCGTCGCCGCGGTCCGCCCCGATCTGCTCGACGCGGCGATCGAGCTGGTCGGCGAAGACCCCTTCCCGCGGGTGGAGGAGTCCACCCGCTTCGCGCAGCCCGCGATCCTGTGCGCCTCGCTCGCGCGCTGGACGCGTCTGCGCGAGCACGTCGACCCCGCCGTCATGGCGGGCCACTCGCTCGGAGAGCTCTCCGGGCTCGCCGCGGCGGGCGCGATCAGCGACCACGATGCGCTGCGCCTCGTCATCCTGCGCGGCGACCACATGGCCGCGTCGGGCGAGGCCTCGGGCGGCGGCACGATGCTCGCGCTGATGGGCGCCTCGCCCGCGCAGTCCGCGGCGCTCGCCGCCCGCCACGGCGTGAGCGTCGCCAACGACAACGCGCCCGGCCAGGTCGTGCTGTCCGGCGCCCCCGACGCGCTCGACGCCGCGCGCGAGGAGGCCTCCGACGAGGGGCTGCGAGCGATGCCGCTCGGCGTCGCGGGCGCCTTCCACTCGCCCCAGATGCAGGATGCGGTGCCGCCGTTTCGCGCCGCGCTCGCCGAGGTCGACTTCGGCGAGCCCCAGGTCCCCGTCGTCAGCTGCGCGACGGCCGCGCCGTTTCGCGACCCCGCGGCGGAGCTCGCCGAGGCGCTCGTCTCGCCGGTGCGCTGGCGCGACACGATGAGCGCGCTCGACGCGCTCGGCGTGGAGGCCTACGTCGACGCCGGTCCCGGCCGCGTGCTGTCCAAGCTTGCGCCGCGCAACATCAGGGGCGCCAGCGCGGTAACCGCCGACACCCTTCTGGAGGACATCAGTGCACCCGTCTGACCTCGCCCTCACCCCCGCGCCGGTCGCACGGCGCATCCGCTCGCGCCGGCGCACGGCCGGCATCATCGCCTTCGGCCGCGCGCTCCCCGCGAACGTCGTGGACAACACCCCGATCGCCGAGCGGATCGGCGTCGAGCCGCAGTGGATCGCCAAGCGCACCGGCATCGACGCGCGCCGCCGCAGCACCGACGCCGACGGCCTGTCCGAGCTCGCGACCGAGGCCGGGCGCCGCGCGCTCAGCGTGGCGGGGCTGAAGCCCGCCTACGTCGACGCGGTGCTCGTCGCGACCTCCTCGGCCGACGACGTCGTCCCGCAGGCGGCCCCGATCGTCGCCGGCGCCCTCGGCGCCGAGCGCGCGATGACATGGGACGTGGGCCTGGCCTGCACGGGCTTTCTCGCCGGACTGCAGCAGGGCGCGGCGCTGATCGAGAGCGGCCGCGCCAACACGGTGCTGCTGATCGGCGCCGACGTGCTCGGCCGCTACACCGACCACGACGACCGCCAGACCGCCGCGTTGTTCGGCGACGGCGCCGCCGCGGCCGTGCTCGCGCCCGGCGGACCGGCGGGCATCGGCCCGGTCGTGCTCGGCGCCGAGGCGCAGCGCGACGTGCTGTTCATCGACCGCGACGAGCACGTCGTGCGGATGGACGGCCGGCTGGTCTACCAGCAGGCGATCGACCACATGGAGCGCTCGTGTCGCAGCCTGCTCACGCTCTCCGAGCTCGACATCGACGACGTCGACCTCGTCATCGCCCATCAGGCCAACGGGCGCATCATCAACGCCGTCCGTGAGCGCTTCGGGCTGGACGCCGACCGCGTCGCCGACTACGTCGCCGAGTTCGGCAACACCTCGGCCGCGTCGATCCCGCTCGCGCTGTCGCTCGCCGAGGACGACGGGCGCCTGCCCGTCGATGGCGGCCACGTCCTGCTGACGGCGTTCGGCGCCGGCTTCTCGTGGGGCGCCGCGCTGCTGACGTACGGAGGAGAGATCACATGAGCACCGCCACGAACGGCCACCGGCCGCAGAGCACCGGCGACACGACCGAGGGACGGCGCCCCGATGGCGCGGTCGTCCTCGTCACCGGCGCCTCGAAGGGCATCGGCGCGGCGATCGCGCGCGAGCTCGCCGCCGACGGCTGGGCGGTCGCGGCCGGCTACCGCTCCGACGCCGACGGGGCCGCCGCGACCGTCGCGGCGATCGAGCGCGACGGCGGCTCGGGGGTCGCGGTCGGCGGCGACGTCGGCGATCCCGCCGCGATGGACGACGTGCTCGCGCAGGCGCAGGACCGTCTCGGCCCCGTCCTGGGCCTCGTCAACAATGCCGGGGTTCGCGCCGACGGCCTGGCGATCCAGATCGACGACGAAGGCTGGGACCGCGTCATCGACACGAACCTCAGCGCCTCGTTTCGCCTCACGCGCGCGGTCCTGCGGCCGATGATGAAGGCGCGCTACGGGCGCGTCGTCAACGTCGCGTCGGTCGTCGGACCGCGCGCCAATGCCGGCCAGTGCAACTACGCCGCCGCCAAGGCCGGGCTGATCGGCATGACGAAGACGATCGGCGTCGAGATCGCCCGCCGGAACGTGACCGTCAACGCCGTCGCACCCGGCTTCATCGAGACCGAGATGACCGCCGACCTGCCGCGCGAGCTGCTCGACGCCGTTCCCGCGCGCCGTCCCGGCCGTCCCGACGAGGTCGCCGCCGCCGTGCGGTTCCTGGCCTCCGACGCCGCCGCCTACGTCACCGCCACGACGCTGTTCGTCGACGGCGGCATGAGCGCGTGAGCACGGGAGGCGCCATGACGGATCTCGCACTTGCTCGCCGCGCGGACGAGAAGCTCAGCCCGCTCGAGCGGCTGCAGGTGCTCTGCGACCCGGGCTCGCTGCAGCTCATGCGCGGCGAGGTGCGCTCGCTGCGCATGGGCGATCGCACGCGCCCCGGCGACGGCGTGATCGGCGCGACCGGCCGCGTCGACGGGCGCCCGGTCGGCTGCTATGCCCAGGATCCGTCGTACATGGGCGGCTCGCTGGGCGAGGTGCACGCCGAGACGATCTGCCGCGTGCTGCGCAGCGCGCTGCGCGCGCGGATGCCCGTCGTCGGCTTCATCGAGTCGGCCGGCGCGCGCCTGCAGGAGGGCGTCGCCGCGCTCGCGGGCTACGCGCGGATCTTCCACCAGAACGTCGCGCTGTCGGGCCAGGTGCCCCAGATCTCCGTGATCTGCGGGGCGTCGGCGGGCGGCGGCTCCTACTCGCCGGCGCTGACCGACTTCGTCGTGATGACGCGGCGCTCGTCGATGTTCCTGACCGGCCCCGGCGTCGTGAAGGAGACCATGGGCGAGGACGTCGACGCGCACACGCTCGGCGGGACGAAGGTGCACGAGCGAAACGGGGTCTGTCAGCTCGTCGCCGAGGGCGACCTGGACGCCGCCTGGCTCGTGCGCGACCTGCTCGACTACCTGCCCCAGCACGCCGGCGAGCTGCCGCGGCGCTGGCCGAGCATGGAGCCCTTCGAGGGGCCGTCCGACGCTCCCGTCCCCGACGAGAAGCGCTGCGTCTACGACGTGCGCGACGTCGCGCGGACGATCGTCGACGGCGGCCGCCTGCTCGAGGTCAACGCGCGCTGGGCGCGCAACATCGTGACCGGCTTCGCGCGGCTCGACGGCCGCTCGGTCGGGATCGTCGCCAATCAGCCCAAGCACCTCGGCGGCGTCCTGGACGCCGACGCGGCGACGAAGGGCGCGCGCTTCGTGCGCATGTGCGACCTGTACGGCGTACCGCTCGTCGTGCTCGTCGACACGCCCGGCTTCCTGCCCGGCACCGGCCAGGAGAAGCTCGGCGTCATCCGCCACGGCGCCAAGCTCGTGCACGCGTTCTCGGCGGCGGCGGTGCCGCGCGTGACGGTCGTGCTGCGCAAGGCGTTCGGCGGCGCGTTCATCGCGATGAACAGCCGCGAGCTCGGGGCCGATCTCGTGCTCGCCTGGCCGCAGGCGCAGCTCGGAGTCATGGGCGGAAAGCAGGCCGTAGACCTCGTCCACCGCAAGGCGATCGCCGCGGCCGACGATCCCAGCGCGGCGCGCGATCGCTTCGCCGGCGAATACGAGCGCGACAGCCTGTCGGCGGAGACCGCGGCGCGCGAGGGCGCCGTCG
>DASZOA010000006.1:0-1846 GCA_035551055.1 Solirubrobacteraceae bacterium | reverse complement strand
AACGTGGCCGGTGCGCTCGGCGCCGAAGCGGGCGCCGGGGCCGCCGAGGTCGAACGGGCCGGCGACCGGGAAGACGCCCGGGCCGGCGGGCGAGGGCAGCGGCGCCGGCACGGCGGGCACGCCCGGAGCGGGCGCGGGCGGAACGGGCGCCGGCCTGGGCCGGCGTACGACGATCCGCGTCCGCCCCGGATACCGGTCGCTGCGCCGCAGCGTGCGCCCGCGCGGGTCCTTGACGTGCAGCCGCACGACATAGCGGCCGGCTCGCAGCCTCAGCGACCGCGGCAGGCGCACCGTCACGCTGCGCCCGGTCCTCACCAGACCGAGGCGGACCCGAGCGACCGGCCGATTGCGCGGCAGTCGCAGCACGACGATCCGCGCGCGCACGCGCTTCACTCCCCGCTGGCGCACGCGCAGCCGGATCGCCGGCGCCGCCTGGCCGGCGACGATCTCCCGCGGCGCCGGCAAGAGCCGTCGCGCGATCGGACGGGTATAGGGGACCGGCAGCGGCGAGCCGAACGCCGCGCCGCCGCTGCGCAGCGCGGGCGGCGTGCCGCCGGTGTAGGCGGATGCCGCCGGCGCCAAGGCCAGCGCCGCGACCGCGACCGCGACGGCGGCGGCAAGCAGGAGTGGCCGCATCAGCGGCAGGTTCGGCGAGAGCCGACCCGCACTCAAGCTCTGCAAGGCGGCGCCCCGCGCGTCCGGACGGCGCCGACGCGAAAACCGCGTCAGCGCTCCAGCATCCGCGCCAGCACCTCCAGCGCCCCCGCCTTCGCCAAAGGCTCGTTGAGGTTCCCGCACTTCGGCGACTGCACGCACGACGGGCAGCCGGCCTCGCACGGGCACTCGGCGATAAGCCGGTGGGCGTCGGCGACCAGCGATTCGAAGCGCAGAAAGCCCTGGCGCGTGATCCCGACCCCGCCGGGATGGCCGTCGTAGATGAAGATCGTCGGCGCGCCGGTCTGCGGGTGGGCGTTCGTCGACAGCCCGCCGATGTCCCAGCGGTCGCACATCGCCAGCAGCGGCAGGACGGCGATCTGCGCGTGCTCGGCGGCGTGCAGCGAGCCCAGCAGGACCTCCAAGGGAAAATCGGAAGCGAGCAGGTCGTCGTGCAGCTCGAACCACAGCGCCTGCGTCTCGAACGTCGTCTCGGGCAGAGCCAACATCTGCAGGTCGACCACCGAGTGATCGGAGATGCGCTTGCGCTGGTAGGCGAGCACCTGCTCGGTCACCCGGACGCGACCGAACGACAGCCGCACGCCGCACGTGTCGCGGCGGTCGAGCAGCGCCTCGATCTCGGTCATCGTCTCCTTCCTGGGCTGCGTGTAGAAGTCGCCCTGAAACGGCTCGACGAGCGCACGGCGGCTATGAAGCTCGAGCGCGCGCACGAGGTAGGAGCGCGCCTGATGCAGGTACACGGCGCCGTCGTGGACGGTCGTGTGCGCGCGTGCCGCCTCGACCGTCCCGAGCAGCTCGCCGCTCGAGACGTCGACGATCGCGAACGTGTCCGGCGAGGCCGAGCGCAGCGACACGCGCGCCGCCGGATAGTCCTCGGGGTGGCGCAGCACGTACGCGCCGCCGCGCTGCACGAGCTCGCCGGCCGCCACGAGGACCTGCGCGTGCGCCTCCCAGCGGGGTCCCAGGGTCGAAGCGTCGTCGGCCGACAGCGGCCCCTCGTGCGCGGCGCACAGCAGATGCGCGAGGTGGATCGGCTCGTTCTCGTACTCGAGGATCGCCGCCTCGACCGGCCGCTCGAGGAACTCGTCGGGATGGCGGCAGAAGAACTGGTCCAGCGCGTCCTCGCCGGCGACGTAGACCGCCAGCCCGCGCCCGCGGCGCCCCGCCCGGC
>DASZOA010000005.1:0-12146 GCA_035551055.1 Solirubrobacteraceae bacterium | reverse complement strand
CGACCGCGCGCGCCTGCGGCGCCAGCGGCTTCGTCCCCAAGGACTGGCCCGCGGCCGACGTCGCACGCGCCGTGCGGATGGTGGCGCTCGGGATGTCGCTCTTCGAGCCCGCGCCGTCCCCGACGGACGGCGCGCTCGCGCCCTCCAGCCGCGAGCGCGAGGTGCTCGAGCGGATCGCCGGCGGGGCGACGAACCGCGAGATCGCGGGCGCGCTGCACCTCTCGCCCCATACCGTCAAGGAGCACACCAGCGCGCTGTATCGCAAGCTCGAGGTGCGCAATCGCGCCGAGGCGGTCCAGCGCGCCCAGCGGCTCGGCCTGCTGAGTTGAGCCGCGCACCCGCGCCGCGCGAGCCCGGCGCGAGCGAGACGCCCGGCGCCGAGGCCCAGTTTGCAGTCCGTCGTGCCGGGTAGCGATCAGTCGACGATTTATTTCTCATCAAAACCGGGGGGGTCCCATGGCCACGCTCGACAACGTGGACTACGCGCTGCACCTGCCGCCGAAGCACGCTCGTGGCGAGTTGGACCAGGACCAGGAATGGTGCGAGATCGAGATCGGCGGCAAGCGCCGCCGGATCCGCTTCCACGACTACGCCGAGGTCTACAAGATCCCGGGCCTGTACGAGCGCATCTTCGCCGAGCAGCTGGACTGCGAGTCGCCGCGCGTGGTCTGCGACCTGCTCGGCGGGGCGCTGCGCGACGCGCGGCTGAAGCCAGAGCAGCTCACCGCGCTCGACTTCGGGGCCGGCAACGGCATGGTCGGCGAGCTGCTGGCGGAGCTGGCGGTGGGGCAGATCGTCGGCGTCGACCTGCTGCCCGAGGCACGGGACGCCGCGCACCGCGATCGACCCGGTCTCTACGAGGCCTACTACGTGCTGGACTTCACCGCGCTGACCCCCGACGACCGGCGCGTGCTCATGCGCCACGACTTCGATGTCATGACCTGCGTCGCGGCGCTCGGGTTCGGGGACATCCCGCCGCTCGCGTTCGCCGAGGCGTTCAACCTCATCGGCTCGCCGGGCTGGGTCGCGTTCAACATCCGCGACCGCTTCGTCGAGGAGGAGGAGTCGCCGTTCGGCGCCCTGATCGACCGGATGTTCGCGGAGGGGATCCTCGAGGAGTGCGAGCGCACCCGCTACACGCACCGCGTCTCGCTCGCCGGCGCGCCGCTGGAGTACTTCGCGATGGTCACCCAGAAGCACGCCGACGTGCCGCTGGCGTGGGTGCGGCAGCCAGGCGACTGAGCGCCTACGCCGTCGCGAAGCGACCGAGCGTGCGCTCGGGACGGACGCCGGGCAGGTGCTCGGCGAAGATCCGGTGGTAGGCGAGCTCCTCGCGCGTGCGCAGCGGCGGATCGACGGCGCCGCGCTCGCGCTCGAAGTCCCCCGGTGTGACGGTCTCCTCGACGGCGCGGCGCAGCACGTCCTTGGCGCCGCTGCCGTCGCCGAACTCGGCCTTCTCGCGCCAGAGGATCTCGTCCGGCAGCCAGTCGGCGAAGGCGCGCCGCAGCAGGCGCTTCTCGAGCTCGCCGGGCGCCGGAAGCTTCCACGCCATCGGCAGGCCGAAGGCGAACGCGATCACCTGGCGGTCGAGGAACGGTACGCGCGCCTCCAGGCCGTGGGCCATCGTGACGCGGTCGCAGCGCTGCAGGTTGAGGTTGTGCAGCCCGTGGACGCTGCGCATCAGCTCGACGCGCAGCGACTCGGCGTCGTCGAAGCCGCGCAGGTACTCGTAGCCGGCGAACAGCTCGTCGGAGCCCTCGCCGGTCAGCACGACCTTGACGTGCTGCGCCGTCATCTCGGCGAGCAGGAAGTTCGGCACGGCGCTGCGCACGAGCGAGGGATCGAAGTGCTCGATCGCCCGCACGACCGCGGGCAGCGCGCGCACCGCCTCGCGCGCGTCGTAGACGCGCTCGTGGTGCTCGCTGCCCACGTGGCGCGCGACGACGCGCGCGGCGGCCAGGTCGGCGCTGCCGTGCGTGCCGACCGCGAAGGTCTTCAGACGCTCGCCGCGGCGGGCGAGGCGGCGCACGGCGATCGCCGCGACGATCGCCGAGTCCAGGCCGCCCGAGAGGAAGACGCCGACCGGGACGTCGCCCATCATCTGGCGGTGCACGGACGCCGTCAGGACGTCGCGCGTCGCCGCGAGCGCGTCCTCCGTCGGCTCGGGGTCGTCGCTCCAGACCGCGCGCGCCGCGGGCGCGCCCTCGCCGCGCTGCGGCACCGGGCCGGCGAAGCGTTCGAGCCCGCCCTCGGGCGTCCAGTGGCAGCCCGGCGGGAAGGTCTCGACGTGCGGCATCCAGTCGGGCGCGAAGGCGGCGATCTCCGACGCGAAGCGAACGCCCTCCGCGCGCCGTGCCCAGTACAGCGGCTTGATCCCGACCGGGTCGCGCGCGGCGATGAAGCGGCCGTCCCCTCCGGCGACGAGGAAGGCGAACATGCCCTCCAGCTCGCCGAGCGCGTCCGGGCCGCGCTCGTCGAGCAGGTGCAGGGCGACCTCGTTGTCCGAGCGCGTGCGGAAGGGCGCGGGTCTCAGCGTCGAGCGGATCTGCTCGTGGTTGTAGACCTCGCCGTTGCCGACGAGCCAGACGTCGCCGCCGGCATTCGAGAACGGCTGACGGCCGCCCTCGACGTCGACGATCGACAGCCGGCGGTGGCCGAGCCAGGCGCCGCTGACACGGACCTCGCCCGCATCGTCGGGGCCGCGGTGGACGAGCCGGTCGAGCATCCGCTCGAGCTCGCCGTCGGGATGCGGTCCGTAGACCGCCGCGATGCCGCACATGCGCCTAGGCGCCCACCGGCTCGGCGTACGCCAGCGGACGGCGGTCGTCGAGGTACGACACTCGGTCGCGCGCCCGCGCGACGACGCCCGGGGCGTCGACGCGCGCCAGCGCCGCGCCGGCGCGCGCGCCGGTCCTGGCGAGCACGCGCCCGCGCGGGTCGACGACCTTGGCCTGACCGGGGAAGCGCAGGCGGCCGAAGCGGCCGACCTGGTTGGACGAGACCCACACGACCTGGTTCTCGAGCGCGCGCGTCTGGTCGAGTAGGTTGAAGTGGCGCACCTGCAGGTCCCGGCGCACGAGCGTCGCGGGATCGACCCGGCAGATCGGCCACGCCGCCAGCGACGCGATCAGGCCGGCGCCGTCGAGCGCGAGCTGGCGCGCCGCCTCTGGGAAGGTCTTGTCGTAGCAGACGAGCATCCCGATGCGGCCGATCGGCGTATCGAACGCGGCGAAACCCGACCCGGCGCCGAACGCGCCGCGCTCGGCGGGCGGCACGTGGACCTTGCGATGGTGACCGAGGATGCCGTCGCCGTTGACGCACACCGCGCTGGAGTACGGGCCGCCGGGTGCCTGCTCGGTGTAGCCGAGGCAGACGACGACGTCGCCGGCCAGCCGCGCGACGCGCGCGATCTCCTCGCCGTCGCGGTCCAGCGCGGGCGGCGGCGCGCACGGCAGCGGCGCGCCGGCGAGGTGGGGCTCGTACAGATAGCCGCCGAGCGTCGACTCGGGCAGCACGACGAGCGACGCCTCGCGCTCGCGCGCGGCGGCGACGATCCTGGCGACCTGGGCCAGGCAGAGCTCGAGGTCGCGGCCGAAGCGTTCCGCCACGGCCATGACGGCGGGCGCGCTGCGCGGACGTCGGAACCTCACGCCGTCCATTGTGCATCCGGCGCGGCCGTGCTCGTATGGCCGGCCGTCCAGGAATCTTGGGCCCTGCTTCGACACTTCGTCCTGCCCTACCCGGTCGCTTCGTCCTGCCCTACCCGGTCGCCGCCGCGGGCGACCCCCCGGTCGGGGGGTCACGCTTCCCACCCGTGGGGGGAAGCACTTGGAGACGGGCCGCGGACCCGCGAGGCTGGACGTGCACTCGATATGTCGAAGACCGTCCGAAGCCGGATCCCCCCGAGGAGAGGACCCACGATGCCCGCAACCACGACACCACAGGAGATCGAGACCACGATCGTCGACAACCTCGTCGCCTTCGGCGCCGACGCCGACGCGGTGTCGCGCGACGCGACGCTCGAGGAGATCGACGTCGACTCGCTGGATCTCGTCGAGCTGACGCAGGTCGTCGAGGAGACCTACGACATCGACCTCGACGACAGCGACTTCAAGTCGATCAAGACGGTCGGCGACGTCGTCGACCTCGTCGTGGGGCGCGTCCAGGGGTGACCTTGCGCGACGTCGTCATCACGGGGGTCGGGGCGGTGACGCCGCTCGGTGTCGGCGCCCGAACGCTGCACGAGCGCTGGACGGCCGGCGCGAGCGGGATCCGCGACGGCGAGGCGCCGTGCGCGGACTTCGACCCCACCGACCACATGTCCGCCAAGCAGGCGCGTCGCGCGGACCGCTCGACGCAGCTTGCGCTGGCCGCCGGCGCCGAGGCGCTCGCCGACGCGGGCTGGGAGGACGAGCCGCCCTACGACGCCGAGCTGATCGGCTGCGTGCTCGGCACGGGGATCGGCGGCATCGGAACGATCGAGGACAACCACGACCAGCTGCGCGACAGCGGACCGGACTCGGTCTCGCCGCTGGCGGTGCCGCTGATGATGGGCAACGCCGGCTCGGCCGCGCTGTCGCTGCAGCACGGGCTGCGCGGGCCGGTCTTCAGCGTCGTATCGGCATGCGCCGCCGGCAGCCACGCGATCGGCACCGCGCTGCGGATGATCCAGCACGGCGAGGCCGAGGCGGTCGTCACGGGCGCCGCCGAGGCGCCGCTGACGCCGCTGTCGCGGGCGTGCTTCGAGAAGATGGGCGCGCTGTCGCCCAGCGGCGTGTCGCGCCCGTTCGATGCGCGGCGCGACGGCTTCGTGATGGGCGAGGGCGCCGGCGTGGTCGTGCTCGAGGCCGGCGACGCCGCTCGTGAGCGCGGAGCGCGGATCCTCGGGACGCTGCGCGGCTACGGCTCGACCGGCGACGCGCACCACATCACCGCGCCGGACGCCGAGGGCCGCGGCGGCGCGCGCGCCATGCAGGTCGCGCTACGCGACGCGGGACTCGACGCGGCGCAGATCGACTACGTCAACGCGCACGGCACGTCGACGCAGCTCAACGACCGCGCGGAGACCCGCGCGCTGAAGAGCGTCTTCGGCGAGGGCGCCGAACGTCTGCCGGTGTCCTCGACGAAGTCGGTGATCGGCCATCTGCTCGGCGCCGCCGGCGCCGTCGAGGCGGTCGCCACGGTCCTTGCGCTGCGCGACCGGATCGCCCCGCCGACGGTCAACTGGGAGCAGGCCGACGAGGACCTCGACCTCGACTACGTGCCGGGGACGGCGCGTCCGCTCGAGCTCTCCGACGGCCGCCCGCCGGCTGCGCTGTCGAACTCGTTCGGCTTCGGGGGGCACAACGCGACGCTGTGCCTGCAAGCCGCATGACGCGCGGGCCGATCCTGCTCACGGGAGCCACCGGCTTCCTCGGCATGGAGGTGCTCGCGCGCGTCCTCGAGCAGACCGACCGCGACGTCGTCGCGCTCGTGCGCGCGCGCGACGACGCGGCGGCGCAGGAGCGCGTGGAGGAGCTGCTGGACACGCTCGTCGCGCCCGCCGCCCGCCCGCGCGACGGTCGCGTCCGCGCGCTGGCCGCCGACCTCGAGTCGCCCGGGCTGGGCCTCTCGGCGGCGGCGCGGCGGCAGGTCGCCGAGACGGTCTGCGCGGTCGTGCACTGCGCGGCGTCGATCAGCTTCGAGCTGCCGATCGAGGAGGCGCGGCGGATCAACGTCGACGGCACGCGCGAGGTCGTCAGCCTCGCGACGCAGGCGCATGAGCGCGGCTGCCTGGAGCGCTTCGTCCACGTCTCGACCGCCTACGTCGCTGGCGACCGGAGCGGGCACGTGTCCGAGCACGACGGCGACGTCGGCCAGGGCTTTCGCAACACGTACGAGCGCACGAAGCTCGAGGCCGAGGAGGTCGTGCGCGACAGCGCTCTGCCGGCCGCGATCGTGCGCCCGAGCATCATCGTCGGCGACAGCGCGACGGGCTGGACGCAGGCCTTCAACGTCATCTACTGGCCGCTGCAGGCGTTCGCGCGCGGGCTTTTTCCGACCGTCCCCGCCGACCCCGGCGCCCGCGTCGACATCGTCCCCGTCGACGTCGTCGCCGACGCGATCCTCGAGCTCCTGCGCGGGCCCGTGCGCCGCGGGGCCTTCCACGTCGTCGCGGGCGACCGCGCCCCGACGAACGCGCAGCTGGCCACGATGGCCGCCGCCGCGTTCGACGCCGAGCCGCCGCGCTTCGTGCGACCCGGCGAGGACGAGCGCGCCGAGCAGCGCGCTGGCGCGCTGCTCCCGTACTTCCGCGTGGGCTGCACATTCGACGCGCGTCGCGCCCGCCAGCTGCTCGGCGCCGCGCCGCCGCCCGTCGAGGAGTACTTCCCCTCGCTCATGCGCTATGCCCGCGAGGCGCGCTGGGGCAAGGAGCCGTCGCCGCGCTGGGGCGCCGCGCTCGCGCAGGGCGCCGCGTAGGCGCCGCGGCCTCAGCCGACCGCGGGCGCGCCCTCCGGCAGCGCCGCCAGCGCCGCGTCGAGGTCCTCCTGGGAGAACTCGGGATCCTCGAGCGTGCCGGCGAGGTAGGCGTCGTAGGCGGCGAGATCGAAGTGGCCGTGCCCGCACAGGCCGAACAGGATCACGCGCTCCTCGCCGGACTCGGTCGCGGCGTGGGCCTCCTCGATCGCGGCGCGGATCGCATGCGCCGGCTCCGGCGCCGGGATGATCCCCTCCGCGCGCGCGAACTGCAGCGCCGCGGCGAACGTCTCGTTCTGGCGGTAGGCGCGCGCCTCGAGCAGGCCGGCCCTCAGCAGCGCGCAGAGCATCGGGGCGTCGCCGTGGTAGCGCAGCCCACCGGCGTGGACGGGCGGCGGGACGAAGCCGTGGCCGAGCGTGTACATCGCCATGAGTGGCGTCAGCCCGGCCGTGTCGCCGAAGTCGTAGGCGTACACGCCCTTGGTAAGCGTCGGGCAGGCGGCGGGCTCGGCGGCGACGAAGCGTGGGCCGCTGCCGCCGCCGCGCAGCATGCGCCGCAGCCAGGGGAACGCGAGCCCGGCGAAGTTCGACCCTCCGCCGACGCAGCCGATGACGACGTCGGGCTCCTCGCCGGCCATCTCCATCTGCGCGATCGTCTCCTGGCCGATGACCGTCTGGTGCAGCAGGACGTGGTTGAGCACGGACCCGAGCGCGTAGTTGGCCTGCTCGTCCTGCGCCGCCACCTCGACGGCCTCGGAGATCGCGATCCCCAGCGAGCCCGTCTCGTGCGCGCGGTTGGCGCGGCCCGACTGCGTCAGCGTCGACGGCGAGCGGTGCACGCTCGCGCCCCACGTCTGCATCATCGAGCGCCGGTAGGGCTTCTGGTCGTAGCTCGAGCCGACCATGAACACCTCGCACTCCAGCTCGAACAGCGAGCACGCGAACGCCAGCGCCGATCCCCACTGGCCGGCGCCGGTCTCCGTCGTGAGCTTCCCGACGCCCGCCTGCGCGTTGGCGTACGCCTGTGCGACGGCGGTGTTGGGCTTGTGCGAGCCGGCGGGCGAGACGCCCTCGTACTTGTAGTAGATGTGCGCCGGAGTGGCGAGCGCGCGCTCCAGGCGCCGGGCGCGGAACAGCGGTGCGGGGCGCCAGAGGCGGTAGACGTCCCGGACCTCCTCGGGGATCTCGACGTCGGGCTCGCCCGAGACCTCCTGGCCGATCAGCTCCGGCGGGAAGATCGGCGTCAGGTCGGGCGGGCCGGCGGGCGCCATCGTCTGCGGGTTCAGCGGCGGCAGCGGCTCGCCGGGCAGGTCGGGGAGGAGGTTGACCCAGTGCGTCGGGATCGCGTCCTCGGAGAGCAGGAACTTCGTCGTCTCGGCCATGCCCGCGACTCTATGCGCTGCCGGGCGTCGCCGGTGCCGCCGGCGAGCGCGAGCCCGCTGTCGCCTCAGTTGACGCTGGGGTCGATCGGCATCCGCGCCACGAGCGCGAAGTGCCCGCCCTTGCGCGACAGCACGCGCCGCCACAGCTCCTCGGCATCGGGGTTGAAGATGTCGTCGACGCCGGCCGGCGCGACGAACCAGTCGTCGTTGGCGAGCTCGGCGTCGAGCTGGCCGGGCGCCCAGCCCGCGTAGCCCGCGAAGACTCGCATGCGCCGCGTCCCGTCCACGAGCTCGGCGATGTCGCTGCTGTCGCCGACGAGCCCGACATTGCCGACGACCGCGATGCCCGCCTGCGACGGATCGTCGAACTCGGCGAGCACGAGCAGGGCGTGAGGCTGGACCGGGCCGCCCGAGTCGATGGCGGCGTCGGGGCCCACCAGCTCGGCGAGCTCGGGCGCGGCCTCGCCGACGACGAGCTCGCCCGGGCGGTTGAGCACGAGGCCGAGCGCGCCCTCCTCGCTGTGCTCGCAGATCAGCACGACGGTGCGGGCGAAGTTCGGGTCCGGCAGGGTCGCGCCCGCGATCAGCAGCTGTCCGCGCATCGACTCGATGGGCGACGGTGTACCCGATTCGCGCCGGCCGGGACGCGCTCGGGCGAGCTCAGGAGCAGGCCGCTTCAGCGTGCGGCGTCGGGTGGCCGCAGGTCGTCCTCGTCGCGGTCGCCTTCCGAGGGCGCAGGCGGATCCTCCGGGCTGACGGGGCCGCCGGACGGCTGGTCGTTGGGGATCGAGCCGGGCTGGGTCTCGTCGGCCAGCGGCGCGTCGTCGGGGTGCTCCATGGCCTCGACGTACCCCGACGCGAGCGGTCGTGACCGTCGCCCCGGCTACTCAGGCGTCTCGCAGCTCGTCCTCGGCGATCTCGACGACGCGCTGCAGTTCGCGCGCCTGCGCGGCGTCACGGCCTTCGGCGAGCTTCTCGTGCGTCGTCGCCGCGTCGAACCAGGTCGGGCTGCGACCCGCCGCGGCGGACGGTGCGGCGCTCTGGACGGCGAGCAGGAAGGCGGCGGCCAGATCGTCGGCGCGCCGCGCGTGGCGGTACTCCGTCAGCGGCCTGTCGTCGACGACGCCGCTGACCCCGGCCTTGTCGGCGGCCTCGCGCGCAGCGGCCTGCGCGAGCGTCTCCTCGGGTCTCTGCGGGCCGTTGGGAAACGTCCAGCGCTCGCCGTCGCGGCTGCGCACGAGTCGAAACTGCAGCCGGCGCTCGCGCCGGCGGAAGCAGAGCGCTGCCGCTGTCCGACGCGGCGCGCCGACCGGTGCGTTCGCGCGCGAACGGGCCTGGCGCAGCAGCGAGCCGAGCGATCCCTGCGCCATCAGCGCGGGCTCCCCGGCAGTGCGCGTGAGCCGATCGCGCCGCTGCGCGAGCTGTACGGGCTGCGCGACGGCCGCCCGTCGGCGCCGAGCGGCCCCGGCGCGGCGGCATGGCGGGCATGCGCGCGACGCCGCGGCGCGGCGAGCGTGGGTGCGGCGGTGGGCGACGCGATCGGCATCCCACGGGGCGAGTCGGCGCGCAGGGCCGCGACCATCAGCGGCGGGCGCCGCACTGGACTCGTGTGCGGTCAGCCGTCGCCCTCCTCGGCCGGGCGCGCGGGCACGCCGCCGACGACCGCGCGCGGCGCGACGTCGCGGGTGACGACGGCGTGCGGGCCGACGACCGCGCGCGCGCCGACGGTCACGCCGCGCAGCACGCCCGCGCCCAGGCCGATCCGCGCCCCCGCGCCGATCGCGATCGGCGACGCGACGAGCGGCTGGGCGCGGATCGGCAGCTCGACGTCGTCGATGACGTGGTCGAAGTCGACGAGCACCGCGCCGTCGTCCAGCCGCGCGCCGGCGCCGATCGTGACCTGCTCGAGCGCGACGATCGTGCACCGCTCGCCGAGCGTCGTGCCGGCGCCGATCTCGACTCGTCCGCCGTGCACGACGATGCGCGTGCGCTCGCCGATCCGGCAGCCGTCGCCGAGGATCAGCAGCGCGCCCGGCGCGACGTCGAGCTGCACGCGACGGGCGAGCCGCACGCCGCGGCCGGCGCGCACGCGCGAGCGCGAGGTTCGCAGAAGCGCCATCGCGGCGGATGCTACGCCGGTGCGTCAGTGACTCGGCAGCACGCGCTCGCGCGCGCGCCGCCACAGGTCGCGGGCCAGCGCGCGACCGTGCGCCGGCGCGTAGCGCAGGTCGTGCCCGCGGCGGTCGGCGACGAGCGCCGACGGCAGCAGCGACGCGCCCAGCGCCCGCGCGGCGCGGTCGGCGATCTCGACCTGGCCGAGCGCCGTCGGGTGCACGACGTCGGGCAGCACGAGCGTCCAGCCGCCGAAGTCGGCCAGGTCGGCGACGGTCGCCGCATGGCGTTCGGCGACGCGCCGCACGGCGGCGTTGGCGGCGAGCGGCTTGGGAGCGCACGTCGGCCGCCCGAGGTCCTCGGGCAGCGTCAGCATGAGCAGGCGCTCGGCGCGCTCGCCGAGCCCGGCCGCGATCGCGTCGAGATCGCGCTCGTAGGCGGCGGCGTCGAACGCCGCCGAGCGCACGTCGTTGACGCCGACGTAGAGCGCCGCGACGTCGTGCCCGGCGCGCACGCGCGGCAGCTGCAGGCGCAGGACGCCCTGCGCGACCGCGCCGTTGACGGCATAGGACGTGTACGGCAGGTCGAGCGCGCGCGCGAGCCACTGCGCCCACGACAGGGGCGTCACGCCGAGCGCCATCGAGCCCTCGCCGACGGTGATGCTGTCGCCGAGCGCGACGAGGCCGAGGCCCGGGCGCGGCTCGGCGACCACGGCGTCAGGCCGCCCGGCGGCCGGCGATCATGAGGTTGTAGAAGACCTTCGCCGGCAGCCGGCCCTCGAGCAGCGCGGCGTCGACGCGCTGCAGCGCGAGGTAGCCGCGGAAGGCGTACTGGCGCCACAGCCAGGGGATGTCGTCGGGCTGCGCGGTCGCCTCGAGCGTGCGGTTCAACCAGCCGAACCAGTTGGCCAGCAGCTCCTCGCCGAGCACGCGCACGTCGACGAAGCCCGCGCCGCGCGCCCGGGCCTCGAGCGCGTCCGGGGTGAAGGCGTGCACGTCGACGAACGCCTCCAGCGACTCGCCGTCGAGATCGCCGTGGTCGGTCGGCCAGGCGGCGCGCGTGTCGGGGAACGCGTAGCCGTCGGCCGGGCGCGCGCGCATCAGCCTGCGCCACAGCGGCGCGCCGCGCAGGGCGGCGCGCTTCGGATAGGCGGCGATCCGGTCGCCGGTCTGCGACGGCTCGCCGGCGAAGACGAACTCGCCGCCGGGACGCAGCACGCGGCGAACCTCGGCGAAGGCGCGGTCCAGGCGGGGGATGTGGTGCAGGACCGCGTGGCCGAGCACGAGGTCGAAGGAGGCGTCCTCGAAGGGCAGCCGCTCGGCGTCGCAGGCGACGCCGCGCACGTCGACGCCGATGCGCCGCGCGTTGGCCTGCAGCGCCTCGAGCATCCCGGGCGAGATGTCGCTGGCGACCGCCTCGCGCACGACGCCGTCCTGGAGCAGGTTCAGCGTGAAGTAGCCGGTTCCCGCGCCGATCTCCAGGGAGCGGCCGTACGTCGGCAGCGGCGTGCCCAGCAGCTTGCGCAGCTTTCCGCGCACCTGCGCGCGGCCGGTGTCGCCGAAGTCGACGCCCCACTTCGTGTCGTAGTGCTCGGCGGCCGCGTCGTGGTAGCGCGTGTTGACGTCGCGGATCGCCTCGGCGGTGGCGGGTGCTGCCATGGCCGGCGGCAGTCTATGCGGCCGGAGCGCTCAGGATCCGGCCATCGCGCGCTGGTTGGCGACCGCCCCCATCAGCAGCATGCCGCCGTCGACGACGAACGAGGCGCCCGTCGTGTACGACGCCTCCGCTGAGGCGAGATGGGCGATCGCCTCGGCGATCTCGCGCGCGTCGCCCGGGCGCCCGAGCGGGATCACCGGACGCTCGAGCGTGTGCGGATCGACGTCCTCGTTGCCGGTCATCGGGGTGGCGATCTCGCCCGGCGCGACCGAGTTGACCGTGATCGCGTGCTCGGCGAGCTCGAGCGCCATGACCTTCGTCACCCCGCCGAGCGCGTGCTTGGCGGCGACGTAGGCGACGGCGCCCTCGAGCGGCACGTGCTCGTGAACCGAGGTGACGTTGACGATCCGCCCGCCGCGGCCGGCGGCGATCATCCGGCGCGCCACCTCCTGCGCGATGACGAACGCGCCGACCAGGTCGGTGTCGAGGACCGAGCGCCACTCGTCGAGCGTCACCTCGAGCACACCGCTGAGATGGCCG
>DASZOA010000004.1:0-15533 GCA_035551055.1 Solirubrobacteraceae bacterium | reverse complement strand
CTTGGGCACCTGTCCGGCCTTGGTCCCCTCGGCTTCCTCGGGCGCATCGAGCATCGTCGCGGGCGCCGAGGTGCGCCCGGCATGCTGGATGCGCACCAGGCGCTTGGCTCCCACGTATCGGCCGCCGCCGGCGACGGAGATGATGTAGCCGTCGATCTTCGCGACGGCGTCGTCGACGTCGTACATGTGCGGCTCGACGATGTGCACGAGCACCTCGTCGCCCTCGCGGAACGGCACGGCGCGCTCCTGCACCTCCTCGCGCGAGCCCTCCATGATGATGTCGAAGTGGTCGAGCGGCAGGCCTTCGGAGCCGGTGAAGTGAAAGCGCCGGCCGGTCTCCTCCTCGAGCGAGCGCAGCACGCGCTTGGCGTTGCCGGTGAAGACCTGGCTCACGCGTGGGTTCATCTGCACGAGGAACGCCTCGTGCTTCTTGGGCGCCTTCTTGGCGAGCACGCGCAGGCGGCGCTCGAACTCGATCGCGATCGTGTCCTCGGACTTGATGACGCCGTCGCCGTCGCACGTCGGGCACGGCCGCGAGATGATCTCGCGCACGCCCTCGGTGACGTTCTGGCGCGTCATCTCGACGAGGCCGAGCTTGGAGATCTCGGCGGTGAAGGTCTTCGTGCGGTCCTCGTCGAGCGTCTTGCGCAGCGTCTTGAGCACCGTGTCGCGGTTGCGCGCGCGGGCCATGTCGATGAAGTCGATGACGATGATCCCGCCGATGTCGCGCAGGCGCAGCTGGTTGACGACCTCCTCGGCGGCCTCGAGGTTCGTCGTCGTGATCGTGTCCTCCAGGCGCGCGCCCTTGCCGCGACCGATGAACGAGCCGGAGTTGACGTCGATGACCGTCAGCGCCTCGGCGTAGTCGATGATCAGGTAGCCGCCGCTGGGCAGGTCGACGCGCCGCGTCATGAGCCCGTCGATGACCTTCTCCACGCCGTAGGCGGCGAACAGCGGTGTCTTCTCCTCGTACAGCTCGACGCGGTCGACGAGCTCCGGGGCGGTGCGCTCGAAGAACGAGACGAGCCGCTGGTGCTGCTTGGGATCGTCGACGATCGCGCGCTCGAAGTGCTCGGAGAAGATGTCGCGCACGACGCGCACGGAGAGGTCGGCCTCCTGGAAGACCAGGCCCGGCGCCGGCGTCTCGGCGACGCGCCGCTGCAGGACCTCGTGCAGCTTGAAGAGGTACTGCAGCTCACGCTCGAAGTCGGCCCGCGTCGCGCCGCTGGCGGCGGTGCGGATGATCGCGCCGCCGCCCTCGAGGTCCAGCCCCTTCGTCTCGCGCCGCAGGCGCTCGCGCTCGCGGGCGTCGAGCCGGCGCGACACGCCGATCCCCTCGCCCGTCGGCGCGTAGACCATGTAGCGCCCGGCGACGGTGAGCTCCATCGACAGCCGCGCGCCCTTGCTCTTCAGCGGGTCCTTGACGACCTGCCCGACGATCTCCTGGCCGGGCTTGATCAGCTCGGTGATCCTCGAGCCGCCCTCCTTGCCGCGTCCGCGGCGGGCGACGTCGACGCCCGGCACGACGATCTCGTCGACGTGCAGGAAGCCGTTTTTGTCCAGGCCGATGTCGACGAACGCCGCCTCGAGTCCGGCGAGCACGTTGTCGACCCGGCCCTTGTAGATGTTGCCGACGATCGAGCGCGCGCCGCGGCGCTCGAAGTACAGCTCGGCGACACGGTAGCCCTCGGCCGGGTCGGCCTTCTTGGAGCGCGTCGGCTTCTTCGGCGCGCCCGGCTTACCGGTCGCTTCGAGCAGCGCGACACGGGTCTCCCCCCGGTCGACGCTGACCAGCACTTGCTTCTTCATTGATGAGCAATCCTTTGATCAGAATGGGAGGCTCCGGCGCTTGGTCGCAGCCGCGGAGCGCCCTTGCGCATAGATCGACTGCAGCAGGCCGATGGCCAAGAGGGTGGCGATCACCGAGCTGCCTCCGTACGAGAGCAGCGGCAGCGGGATCCCCGTGATGGGCATGATTCCGACGTTCATGCCGACGTTGATGAAGACCTGGAACAGGAGCATGGCCACGATGCCCCCGGCGATCAGCGCGCCGTAGAGGTTCTTGGCCACGGTGAGTATCCGCAGGCCGCGCCACACCAGCAGCGCGTAGAGCGACAGCACGAGGCCCGCGCCGGCAAAGCCCCAGCGCTCGCCGACGACGGCGAACGCGAAGTCGGTGCGCTCCTCGGGCAGGAAGTTCAGCGTCGCCTGGGTCGCCTGCTCGCCGCGGCCGGTCTTCTGGCCCGAGCCGATCGCGATCCGCGACTGGTTCTGCTGGTAGCCGGCGTCGCCCGCGACGTCCGAGGGGTACAGAAACGACGTCAGGCGCTCGGTCTGCTCGTGGGTGAGCACGGTCACCCCGAGCGCCGGCGCGGCGGTCAGCACGAGCGCGATCGAGATCGCGCCGAGCGCGACGAGCCCCGCGAAGTGCCGCCAGCTGACGCCGGCGACGAACAGCACGGCGAACAGGATCGCGACGTAGACGAGCCCCGAGCCGAGGTCCGAGGCCATCACGAAGATCGCCGGGATCATCGCCACGATGACCAGTCGCGCGGTCGTGTCGCGCTCGCCCAGGCGCCGGGAGCGGTCCACGACGAAGGCCGCCAGCGCCACGATCAGCAGCACCTTGCCCAGCTCGGACGCCTGCACCTCGATGAACGGCAGCTGGATCGCGCGGCGTGAGCCGCGCGTGATGCCGCCGAAGATCGCGACGAGCAGCAGGGCGCCCATCATCAGCCCGTAGACGCCGTACTTCAGCTCGCGCAGGCGCGAGTAGTCGAGCCGGCTGAGCACGACCGCGAGGATCGTGCCGATGACGAAGAACGCGCCTTGGCGCGTGACGTAGTAGTGCGGATCGCCCGGGACGTCTGTGCTCGTCGATGCGTTGAGGGTAACGAGCGAGGCGGCCATGAGGCCGACCGCCGCGAGCGCGAGCAGCGGATCGAACGGCAGGCGCAGCCCGGCCGGCAGGCGTGTGGAGGGCGGCTCGTTCATTGCGTCGTCGATGCTCCGCGCGCGCAGGCGACGTTCTGGCGGTAGTGCGCGGCGAGCATCCGGCAGGCGATCGGCGCGGCGGTCGCGGCGCCGAAGCCGCCCTCCTCGACGGTCACCGCGACGACGATCGGGCGCCTGGGATCGGGCACGTAGGCGACGTACCAGGACTGGTCGCGCTTGGGCTGGCGCTCGGCGGTACCGGTCTTGCCGAACACCGGATAGCGGTCGTGCGGCCAGTCGGCGAAGACGTCGGCCGAGGTGCCGCCGGGCGCGCTCGCCGCCAGGTGCAGGCCGCTCGCGACCGCCTGGCGGTCGGCCTCGTCGATCTTGATCCGGCGCGCCGGGTCGCGCTCGATGCGCTGGACGAGCTCGCCGTTGGCGCGCTCGATCTCCAGTCCGAGGTGCGGCACGACGACCTTGCCGCCGTTGGCGATCGCGCCGTAGGCGACCGCGAGCTGCAGCGGCGTCGCCTGCAGGTCGCCCTGGCCGACGGCGAGGTTGACCGTGTCGCCGAGGTTGTAGGGGCGCAGGTCGGCGATCCCGCAGCCGGCGGCGCCGGCGGCGTAGACGTTGGCCGCCAGCGGGACGTCCTTCTTGCGCCGGCACGTGCGCTCGGCGTCGTTGCGCCGCTCGCGCCAGCGACGGTCGGGGATCACGCCGCTGTCCTCGCCGGGCAGGTCGATCCCGGTCGGCCGCGCGAAGCCGAGCTTGCGCGCGTAGCGCTGGATGACGACGTCGCCCGGGTCGCCGTCGTTGTAGAAGGCGTTGATGCCGATCTTGTAGAAGTAGACGTCCGAGGAGACCTGCAGCGCGCGCACGAGGTCGACGCTGCCGTAGACCGCCTTTCGGGCGTTGCAGCGCTGCGCCTCGCCGACCTGGATGCAGCCCGGATCGCTGATCGAGGCGCCGGGCGTGATCAGCCCGTTCTCGAGCCCGGCGAGGGCGGTGATCGCCTTGAACGTCGAGCCGGTCGGGTACTGACCGGAGATCGCGCGGTTGAACAGCGGGCCGGCGCCGCCGCCCTGGCTGCCCAGCAGCGCCTCGTAGCGCTCCTGGGTCAGCGGCTTGGTCAGCAGCGCGGGGTCGAAGGTCGGGTGCGAGCCCATCGCGAGCACCTGGCCGTTGCGCGGGTCCAGCGCGACGAACGCGCCCGGCTTGCCGCCGCCGATCCCGGCGAGCGCGGACTGCGCGGTGCGCTCGAGCGCGAGGTCCAGCGACAGGCGCAGGCGCTGGCCGCCGATCGGCTCGCGTCGCTTCAGGGCGCTCGGGACCGGGCGCCCGAAGGCGTCGACCTGCACGCGCTCGACGCCGTCGACGCCGCGCAGGTAGCGGTCGTACGCGCGCTCGAGGCCGCCCGTGCCGATGATCGTGCCCTGCTTGACGCCGCGAAAGCGCGGCCGCTTGAGCTCCGAGGGGCTGATCTCGCCGACCGTGCCGAGGATCTGGGCGGCGACCGAGCCCTGCGGGTAGTCGCGCAGGTAGGTCTTCTCGACCTTGACGCCCGGGAAGCGCTCGGGGCGCTCGGAGATGAACGCCAGCACGGACTGCGGGACGTCGGTCTTGACGCGCACGGCGGAGTAGGGCACGAGCACGAGCGAGCGCACGACCTGGCGGTGGATCTCCTTGGCCGACTTGCCGAGCAGCGCGCCGAGCCGGGCGTAGCGCTCGCGCAGGCGCTCGTCGGGGATCGGCGGGATCGGGATCGGGTCGCCGCGCCGGCCCTTCGGCCTGGCGGCGCGCAGACCGGCCCGCCGGCCCCAGTCGGCGGCCAGCTTGCGCTCCGCCTCGGGCAGCTTGGCCGGGTCGAGCTCGACGACGACCGCCTGGCGGTTGCGCACGATGACCTTGCCGTTGCGATCGACGATCTTGCCGCGCGGCGCCTGGATGCGCAGCTCGCGCACGCGGTTGACGCGCGCCTCGGCGAGGTACTTGTCGCCCGACAGCACCTGCAGGTACCACAGGCGGAAGAAGACGATCGCAAACAGCGCGAACGCGACGCCGCCGAGGATCGCGACGCGCAGCGCGAGCTGCGGGGTGATCGGCGCACGGCGGTCGCCCGAGGGCTCCATCATCATCGCCGGACCTCCATGCCGCGCGACAGCGGGCTGAGACCGCCGGTGGTGTACGCGCGTCGCCGCCGGCGGCGCGGGTCGTCAGGCAGCGCCGCCTGCAGGCTGCGGCGCACGAGCGCGTAGACCGGCAGCGCCAGCAGCGTGTTGACGACGAGCGTCGCCAGCAGCTGGCGCAGAAGCGCCCAGCTGACGGGCGCGTCGACGCCGAGCAGGAACTGCAGCAGCGCAAAGCCGACCCCGAAGGCCAGCGTCGCCGCGGCGCCGACGGCGATCGGCACGAGCGTGCCCTCGGGGTCGCGCGCCTCGCGCAGGCGTCCCGCGCCGTAGCCGATCACGAGCAGCACGAGCGAGGAGACGCCGAGCGTCTGCAGCGAGACGACGTCGGCGAACAGCCCGACGCCGAAGCCGAAGCTGCCGCCCGCGAGCGAGCCGCAGAGCAGGCCGACCGCCATGACGAGCAGCGGCGACAGGTCGGCGGTGGCGCCCGCGAGCGGCAGCTGCGAGACGGCCGCCGTCTGCACGACGACGCCGAGCACGCCGAGGCCGGCGAGGCGCGCGAGCAGCTGCGGAGTCATGGCGATCATCCGTCCGACCCCCGCGGGTCGGTCAGGATCTGGACGAAGTCGAGGCTGCGCATGTCCGCGAACGGGCGCAGGTGGATCTCCTGCGTGTCGGTGCCCTCGTTCTCGATCCGCGTGACGCGGCCGATCGGCAGCCCGACCGGGTACAGCGACTGCGCCCGATCGTCGGGCTCGGTGCCGCGCGTGACGACGCGGTCGCCGGTGCTGATCCTCGCCCCCGGCCGCGTGAAGCGCATCACGAGGTCGGTCGGGTTGCCGGCGCTCGCGGGCTCGACGATCCCGAACTCGCCGCGCGGCCCCGCCCGCGCGGGAACCTTCGTCTTCGTGTCGGTGATCAGCGTGACCTGCGCCGATCCGGCGAAGACCTCGGTCACCCGCCCGATCAGCGCCCTCTCGTTGATCACCGGATGGCCGACGCGCACGCCGTCCTTCGAGCCCTTGTCGACGCGGATCGTCGCGTACCAGATCGTCGGCGACTGGAAGATCACGCGGCCGGTCTTCGGCCCGCGCTCGGTGAGGTCGAGCGCGCCGTCGAGCTCGAACAGGCGCGCGAGGCGGTCGTAGTCGGCGCTTCTGACCTCGTTGCGGAGCACCTCGCTGCGCAGGCGGTCGCGCTCGCGGCGCAGCTCCTCGACCTGCCCCTTGGCGGCGATCGTGTCGCCGAACCACCCGAACAGGTCGCGCACCGGCTTCAGCGCGCGGCTGGCGCCCTCCTGGATCGGGCTGAGGACCTCGCTCGTGCCGCGCTGGACGCCGTGCAGGGTGCCTCCGCCGGTCTCGCCGAAGTACGCCGTGAGCAGGACCAGCGAGCAGGCGACGAGCAGCCCGAGCACCGCCCGTCGTCGGCGGACCGTCTTGTCATACACGTGCGCGTGGACTCCGGCGGGTAGCCATCTAGTAGCGCTGCTTGCGGCGGTTCTTCGAGTTGCGGTTCGTGCGGTGGATGACCTCGAACTCCTCGAGCGAGCGGCCCGAGCCGACCGCCACGCAGGTCAGCGGCGACTCGGCCAGGTGGCACGGCATCTGCGTCTCCTCGCGCAGGCGCTCGTCGAGTCCCTGCAGCAGCGAGCCCCCGCCGGCGAGCATGATCCCACGGTCCATGATGTCCGACGACAGCTCGGGCGGCGTGCGGTCCAGCGTCTCCTTGACGGCGTCGATGATCTGCGCCAGCGGCTCCTCGAGCGCCTGGCGGATCTCCTCGCTCGTGAGCACGACGGTCTTGGGCAGGCCCGAGACCATGTCGCGCCCGCGGATCTCCGCCTGCACCTCCTCGTCCATCGGGTGCGCCGAGCCGATCTCGAGCTTGACCTCCTCGGCGGTCTGCTGGCCGATCAGCAGCTTGTACTCGCGCTTGGCGTAGTTGATGATCGACTCGTCGAGCTCGTCGCCGCCGATCCGGATCGACTGCGAGACGACGATGCCGCCGAGCGAGATGACCGCCACCTCGCTCGTCCCGCCGCCGATGTCGACGACCATCGAGCCGGTCGGCTCGCCGACCGGCAGCCCCGCCCCGATCGCGGCCGCCATCGGCTCCTCGATGAGGTAGGCCTGACGGGCGCCCGCGCTCAGGCAGGCCTCCTCGACGGCGCGCTTCTCGACGCCGGTCACGCCGGACGGCACGCAGACGACGACGCGCGGGTGCGCCCAGCGGTTCTGGTGCACCTTCTGGATGAAATGGCGCAGCATCTCCTCGGTGACGTCGAAGTCGGCGATCACGCCGTCCTTCAACGGGCGGATCGCCGAGATCGTGCCGGGCGTGCGGCCGAGCATCCGCTTGGCCTCGATCCCGACGGCGTGCACCTCGCCGCTGCGCGCGTCGATCGCGACGACCGACGGCTCGCTGAGGACGATCCCGCGGCCGCGGACGTAGACGAGCGTGTTCGCCGTTCCGAGGTCGACGGCCATGTCGCGGCCACCGAACCCGGTGAGATAGGTGAAGAAGCCCATGAGAGAGGTGGCGGAGAACCCGGTTTCGCGCCGCGAGCAGGAGCGCGCGCGGTGCTGGCGCCGCCGCTGAGTCTAGCGGCGGAATGCGCGCCGCCAAGCCATCCCTCTAGTTCTCCCTGAGCATAAGCGTCAAGTCGAGGTCGAGCAATTTTCCGACCGGCAGGCCGACGACGTTCAGGTAGTCGCCCATTATGCGGCGAACGAGCCCCGCGCCCCTGCCCTGGATGGCGTAACCGCCTGCTCTCCCCGCCCATTCCCCGGTTGCGACGTAGCGCCGGATGAGGGCGTCGTCGAGTGCGCGAAAGGTCACGTTCGTTACCTCATGCGCAAGCTGAGAGTTTGCCGGATCGAGCAGCGCAAGGCCGCTGACGACCTCGTGGGTGCGGCCGGCGAGGCGCCGCAGGGTGCGTTCGGCGTCCGCCGCGGAGCCGGGCTTTCCGTGGATCTCGCCCTCCAGCGCGACGATCGTGTCGATGCCCAGGACCGTCTGCCCCGGCCGCAGCTCGGCGCCCGCCCGCGCCTTGCGCAGCGCGTTCTCGCGCGCCACCGCGACCGGATCGCCCGAGCCGATCTCCTCGACGTCGACCGCGACGACCACGTGGGCGATGCCGAGCTGCTCGAGGATCGCCCGCCGCTGCGGCGAGCGGCTGGCGAGGATCAGGGGCGCCGGCCGCGACACGCCCGAGCTCGGGCTACTCCCCGAAGTAGATCGCGATCTCGCGCTCGGCGGACTCTGGCGAGTCCGAGGCGTGGACGAGGTTGCGGCGCACCTCGAGCGCGTAGTCGCCGCGAATCGAGCCGGGCGCGGCCTCGATGCCGTTCGTCGGGCCGATCAGCTGGCGCGCGGCCTCGATCGCGCTGGGCCCCTCGAGGATCATCGCGACGAGCGGCCCCGAGGTGATGAACGCGACGAGGCCGTCGAAGAACGGCTTGCCCTCGTGCTCGGCGTAGTGGCGCCTGGCGGTCTCTACGTCGAGCGTCATGAGCTTCAGCGCGGCGAGATGCAGGCCCTTGCGTTCGAAGCGGGCGATGATCTCGCCGGTCAGGCGGCGCGCAAACCCGTCCGGCTTGACCAGGATCAGGGTCCGGTCCATCGAGCAGACATCCTCGGGTTCAGGCTTCGGAGCGCAGCCGCGGCTGGTGCGACACGTCGCCGAGCTCGGCCTCGCAGTACGGGCACAGCTTCCAGGCGGGGTCCAGCGGCCGCGCACAGGCCGCGCAGGGGTCGCGCAGCTTGCGCATGCAGTTCGGGCAGCGCAGGAAGTCCTCCTTGACCTCGTAGTCGCAATGCGGGCAGAGCATGTAGTTGAGCTCGTGCAGGCGCGCCTCCGCGGCCTGCATCTCGAGCTCGCGCTCACGGACGTCGTCGAGGTACTCGGGCGGGCGCACGATCACGTAGAGGATCGTCCCGACGAACGGAAACAGCGACGCGACCGTCGCGCAGATGACGAGCATCGGGTCCTCGATGCGCCTCATCGCGTCCATGTACGTCCAGTACACGAGCGCCAGGTAGATGACCACCAGGAACAGGATGAGCATGTTGACCGCGAGGTTGAGCCCATCGCTGTTGATGCCGAAGACCGCCAACACGTTCGGGGGAGCTTATCCGTCGGAGGGGATGGCGGTACAGCCGCGCCGGCCGCGCGGCCCGCCGGCGGGCTACAGCAGCAGCCGCCCGAGCCCGTAGCCGATCGCGAAGAACACGAGGATGACGAGCGCGACGATCAGCGCGACCACGCCGATCAGCGCCGGCGCCGAGGGCCCCTCGCGGTTCACAGCGTCGATCCGCGCCCGGCGCCGTCCGGTCGCATGAGGTCGGCGATGAGGTAGATCGACCCGGTGGCGAGCACGACGCCGGCGTGCGACGGCTCGCCGGCCAGCTCGCGCGCGACGGCGACGGCGCGGCGCGGGTCGGGCTCGACGCGGATGACCGGCGGCGCCCCGACCTGGCCGGCGAGCGACGCGAGCGTGGCGGGCGACAGCGCGCGCGGGTGGGCGTTGGCGGTGAACACCGCGGCCGCGCAGAGCGGCAGCAGCGCGGCGAGCATCGCGGCGGCGTCCTTGTCGTCGAGCACCGAGACGACGGCGACGAGCGGCCGGCCGGCGAGGAACGGCGGCAGCGACTCGGCGAGCGCCGCGACCCCGCCGGGGTTGTGCGCGCCGTCGAGCACGACCTCGGTCGCGCCGTCGCCCGCCCGCACGTCGAAGCGCCCCGGGACGGCCGTCGAGGCCGCCGCGCCGCGCACCGCCTCGTCGTCGAGCCGTCCGAGGAAGGCCTGTGTCGCGGCGCACGCGACCGCGAAGTTGCGCCGCTGGAAGGCGCCGCGGGCGAGCAGCCGTTCCCCGCGCAGCGCGGCCGGCGGCTCGGCGGGCGCGCGGACGATCGTCGCGCCCCGATCGTCGGCCACGCGGCGCGCCTCGGCGTCGGCTTCGGGGTGCAGGTCGGGGCCGAGCACGAGCGTCGCGGGCGGCTGGGATCGCTTGACGACGGCGAGCTTCTCGCCGGCGATGTCGCGCACGGTCGGCCCGAGCCAGCGCGTGTGCTCGAGGCCGACGTTCGTGAGCACGACGACGCGGGCGTCGATGACGTTCGTCGCGTCCCAGCGCCCGCCGAGCCCGGCCTCGACGACCGCGACGTCGACGCCGGCGGCGGCGAGCTGCGCGTAGGCGGCGGCGGTCAGCGCCTCGAACTGCGTCACGCGGTCGTC
Source organism: Solirubrobacteraceae bacterium (assembly GCA_035551055.1). Classification (GTDB taxonomy): domain Bacteria; phylum Actinomycetota; class Thermoleophilia; order Solirubrobacterales; family Solirubrobacteraceae; genus CADCVQ01. The sequence continues at coordinate 5,231 of DASZOA010000004.1, read as the reverse complement.
CTCGTCGAGCGTGCGGTCGACGAGCTCGGCGGCGCGGCGCGCGCGGCCGACGGCGGCGGCCAGCTGCTCCTGGGAGATGTCGGCGCCGTCGACGCGGATGCGCTCGGCGAAGGAGACGAGGTGCGGAGACAGGTAGGCGCCGGCGCGCAGGCCGTGCTGTCCGAGCAGCGCCGCGATCATCCGCACCGTCGACGACTTGCCGTTCGTGCCCACGACGTGGATCGCCTCGAAGGATTCGTGCGGCGCGTCCAGCGCGGTCATGAGCCGGCGCATCCGATCCAGCCCGAACCGCATCCCGAACAGCTCGCGCGACAGCAGCCAGCGCTCGGCCTCCTGCGCGCTCCATCCGGGCGCGGCCTCGAGGTGCAGTCCGGGGCGCGTCACAGCGCCGCCAGCTCCCCGCGCAGGCGCTCGAGCTTGGCGCGCTCGGCGTCGACGACCGCCGCCGGCGCCTTGGCCACGAAGCCCGCGTTGGCGAGCTTGCGCTCGGCACGCTCGATCTCCGAGCGCAGGGTGGCGCGCCGCTCCTCCAGGCGCCGCTCGGCGGCGTCGAGGTCGACCTCGCCGGACTCGAGCACGGCGACGGTGCCACCGGGAACGGCCACGCTGGCGACCTCGGTCGTGCCGGCCGCGCCCGCGCCGTCGAACGTGAAGCGCGCGAGCGCGCTCACGCGCTCGGCCGTCGCCTCGTAGCCCGCGGCGTTCAGCACGGCGGGGACGATCGCCCCGGGCCGCACGCCGACCGAGTCGCGCCATCCGCGCAGGACGCGGACGGCCTCGATCGCGCGCTCCATGGCGGCCTCGGCGGCGCGGTCCTCGAGCGCGGGCTCGGGCTGCGGCAGCGCGCTCGTCGCCAGCAGCCCGTCGCTTCCGGGCAGCAGTCCCCACAGCTCCTCGGTGACGAACGGGATCACCGGGTGGGCGGTTGCGAGCGTCTCGCGCAGCACGTGCAGCAGCGTCGCGGCGAGCGCCGCGCGCTCGCCGGGGTCGGCGTCGTCGGCCAGCCGCGGCTTGACGAGCTCCAGGTACCAGTCGCACAGCTCGCCGTAGATGAAGTCGTACAGGCCGAGCGCCGCCTTGGCGAACTCGAAGCCGTCGACGCGCGCCTGCGTGTCGGCCTTGATCGCCTGCAGGCGCGAGAGGATCCAGCGATCCTCGACGGTCCGCGGGCGCGGCTCGGGCCGGATCGCGCGCGCCGTGTCGCCCTCGCCGAGGCGCAGCAGCGCGAAGCGCGTCGCGTTGTAGAGCTTGTTGGCGAGCGCCTGGCCCTGCTGGACCTTCTCCTCGCTGAAGCGCACGTCCTGGGAGGAGGCCATCGCCAGCAGCCCGAAGCGGACCGCGTCGGCGCCGTAGGCCGGAAAGTCGGCGCCCTGGGCGAAGACCGGTGGCCGTGGCCCGCCCTCGACGAGATCCAGCGGGTCGATGCCGGTGCCCAGCGACTTGCTCATCCGACGCCCGTCGGGGGCCTGGATGATCGGGTGCACGTAGACGTCATGAAACGGGACGTCGCCCGTGAAGCGCAGGCCCATCATCACCATGCGCGCGACCCACAGGAACAGGATGTCGCGCGCGGTCGACAGCACGTCGGTCGGATAGAAGGCCCGCAGCTCGGGCGTGTCGTCGGGCCAGCCGAGGGTGGCGAACGGCCACAGCGCCGAGGAGAACCACGTGTCGAGCACATCGGCGTCACGCTCCCAGCCCTCGCCGTCGGGCGCCTGCAGGCCGCAGTGGACCTCCTCGCCGCGATACCAGACGGGGATCTGGTGGCCCCACCACAGCTGCCGCGAGATGCACCAGGGGCGGATCTCGCGCAGCCAGTCGACGTAGCGGCGCGCCTGCGACTCGGGGTGGATGCGCACCGCGCCGCTGGTCACCGCGTCGATCGCCGGTCCCGCCAGCTCGTCCATCCGCATGAACCACTGCAGCGAGATCAGCGGCTCGACGCGCTCGCCCGAGCGCTGGCTGTACGGCACGGTGTGGACGTACTCCTCGCGGGCGCGGATCGCGCCGAGCGCCTCGAGGTCGGCGATCACCTGCTCCTGCGCGGCGCGCACGGTCATGCCGGCGTAGCGCTCGCCCGCCGCGGCGGTCATGAGCCCGTCCTCGCCGATGACGCCGACCTCCTGCAGCCCGTGGCGACGGCCGATCTCGAAGTCGTTGGGATCGTGGCCGGGCGTGACCTTCAGCGCGCCCGTGCCGAAGTCGGTGCGGACGTACTCGTCGGCGATGATCGGCAGCCGGCGGCCGACGAGCGGCAGGATCGCCTCTCGGCCGACGAGGTGGGCGTAGCGCTCGTCGTCGGGATGCACGGCGACGGCGGTGTCGGCGAGCATCGTCTCGGGGCGCACCGTGGCGACGACGAGCTCGCCGTCGCCGCCGGCCAGCGGGTAGGCGATCGAGTACAGCTCATCGACGACGCCCTCGCGCTCCTCGACCTCGAGGTCGGAGATCGCCGAGCGCAGCCCGGGGTCCCAGTTGACCATGTAGTGGTCGCGGTAGATCAGGCCCTGCTCGTAGAGCTCGACGAAGACCTTCAGCACGGCGTCGTGGTACCGGGGGTCCAGCGTGAAGCGCTCGTCCTCGTAGTCGCAAGTCGCGCCGATGCGCTTGCCCTGGGCGATGATCTGGCCGCCGTACTTCTCGCGCCACTCCCAGACGCGCTCGACGAACGCCGCGCGGCCGAGCGCGTCGCGCGACGTGCCCTCGGACTCCAGCAGCTTCTCGACCTGGCGCTGCGTGGCGATGCCGGCGTGGTCGGTGCCGAAGATCCACTTCGTGCGCCTGCCGCGCATCCGGTTGGTGCGCACGAGCAGATCCTGGATCGTCCAGTTCAGCGCATGGCCCATGTGCAGCGCGCCGGTGACGTTCGGCGGCGGGATCGCGATCGAGAAGCTCTCGTCGGCGCTGCCGGCCGCCTCGGGATGGACGAAGCCGTCCTCCAGCCAGCGCGCGAGGATCCGCGGCTCGACCTCGGCGGGGTCAAAACGCGTGCGTTGCTGCAGATCGGCCATAGACTCGACAGCTGAGTCTATGGAGCCCCGATGAGCACCGAGTCCGCAGCGTCAGAGGACGACCGGCGGCGGTTGTCATGTCCGGCGAGCGGTCCCTGAGCGGGCAGCGCCTCGAGGACGTCGCGCGCGAGCTCGTCGCCGCGTGCGGCCTCGGGCCGGGGATGCGGGCGCTCGACGTCGGCGCCCGCACCGGCGATCTCGCGTTCGCGATCGCCGCGTCGGGCGCGAGCCCCGAGGCCTGCGAGGCGGTGCCCGCGCTCGTCGAGGAGGGCAGGGCGCGCTGCGAGGCGCTCGGCGAGTGGGAGATCCCCTGGGTCGTCGCCGACGCCGAGCGGCTGCCGTTGGCGGGCGGCCGCTTCGACGCCGTGCTCTCGGTGTTCGGGCTCGTCGCCGGGCCGCGGGCGGACGTCGCGGTCGCCGAGGCGTTTCGCGTCGCGCGCTCGGGCGGTTGCGTCGGCTTCACGACGTGGACGCCGGGCTCGGCGGGCGCGCGCCTCAACGAGCTCGTCGGCAGCCGTCTTCCCCGCCCCGCCGGCGCCGCGGGGTCGCCGGCGAGCTGGGGCGAGGAGGCGACCTGCCGCGCCCGGCTGCGGGCGTACGCGGTCGACGTCGCCTTCGAGCTCGACAGCGTGCTGTGGACGTGGCCGAGCGTGGCCGCCGCGCGCGAGGAGATCGAGCGCTCGAGCCCGTCGCTCGCCGCGGCACGCGCGGCGCTGTCGCCGGAGCGCCATGCGGCGCTGCTCGACGACCTCGACGACCTCGTGCGCGCGCTGAACACCGCGACCGACGGCAGCGTCGCCTGCGAGGCGCAGTACGCGCGGGTCGTGGCGCGCAAGCCGGGCTGAGGTCCGTCAGCGGCCGCGGCGCCTGCGCGCGCGGCGACCGATCGGGACCACGCTGCGCGCGATCTGCGCCGGCTCGAGCTTGGCGACGAGCCGCCGGACGCGCATGCGCTCGCTCGCGTCGAGGCGCGTCGGGCGCCCCTGCGACTTCCTGATCAGCGTGGCGAGCTCCGCGCGCTCACCCGGCTCCAGGCGCTGCCAGTGCCGCCGCAGCGTGACGGCAAGCTCGAACACCATGACCCAGGGCATGGCGCGGACGCGGGACAGGCCGGGCATGAGCGCCGCTAGGCCGACTCGGCGCGCCGCGAGTGCTGCTCGTCGCGAGCCGCCTCGGTGACGAGCGTCGGCGACAGGCCCTTCTCGATCGTCTCCTTGGTCACGACGCACTTCTTGACGTCGCGTCGCGAGGGCAGCTCGAACTGCACCTCGAGGAGGACCTCTTCGATGATCGAGCGCAGCCCGCGCGCCCCGGTCTCGCGCGCGAGCGCCCTGTCGGCGACCGAGACGAGCGCCTCGTCGGAGAACACGAGCTCGATGCCGTCGAAGCTGAAGAAGCGCTGGAACTGCTTGATGAGCGCGTTGCGCGGCTCGGTCAGGATCGTGATCAGGTCGTCGCGCGTGAGCTGGTGGACGGCGCTGACGACGGGCAGGCGGCCGATGAACTCCGGGATCAGCCCGTAGTTGACGAGGTCCTCGGGCAGCGTCTTCTCGAACAGCTCACCCTTGTCGTTGTCGACCTTGGACTGGATCGACGCGCCGAAGCCGATCCCGTTGGAGCCGATCCGCCGCTCGATGACCTTGTCGAGGTTGGCGAACGCGCCGCCGCAGATGAACAGCACGTTGGTCGTGTCGATCGACAGGAACTCCTGGTGCGGGTGCTTGCGACCGCCCTGGGGCGGGACCGACGCCGTCGTGCCCTCGAGGATCTTCAGCAGCGCCTGCTGGACGCCCTCGCCGCTGACGTCGCGGGTGATCGAGGGGTTGTCGGCCTTGCGGGCGATCTTGTCGACCTCGTCGATGTAGATGATCCCGGTCTCGGCCTTCTTCACGTCGTAGTCGGCCGCCTGGATCAGCTTCAGCAGGATGTTCTCGACGTCCTCGCCGACGTAGCCGGCCTCGGTGAGGGCCGTGGCGTCGGCGATCGCGAACGGCACGTTCAGGATCCTCGCCAGCGTCTGGGCTAGCAGCGTCTTGCCGCAGCCCGTCGGCCCGAGCAGCAGGATGTTCGATTTGTGCAGCTCGAGGTTGGTGTCCTCGGCCTGCATCATCTGCACGCGCTTGTAGTGGTTGTAGACGGCCACCGAGAGCGTCCGCTTGGCCTCCTCCTGGCCCACCACGTAGTCGTCGAGCACGCCGTAGATCTCCCGCGGCTTGGGGA
>DASZOA010000003.1:0-5545 GCA_035551055.1 Solirubrobacteraceae bacterium | reverse complement strand
GAGATCGGCGACCTGAGCGGCTGCCTCGACAGGGGCAACCTGCATCCGTACGCCGGCTCGGACCCGCCCCATCGCCGCCTCAGCCGAGATCTCTCGGTGGGTATGAGCTGGGCGCGCGCGGCCTACGGCGACAAGCCGTTGTGGGCGACGGAGTCGGGCTACGCGAACACGACCGATCTCACCGGCGTCTCGGAGACCGCGGCAGGCACGTACGTCCCGCGCGCGTTTCTCGAGAACTTCCGGCGCGGGATCGAGCGCACGCAGGCCTACGAGCTCATCGATCTCGACACGGGCTCCGACCGCGTCATCGACAACTACGGGCTGCTGCGCAGCGACGGTACGCGCAAGCCGGCCTTCACCGCCCTGCGCAACCTGCTCGAGATCGTCGAGGACAAGACGTCCGCGGCGGGCAGGCTGGGCTTCGGGATCGTGTGCACCGCGAACTGCCGGCACGGCGATCCCGACGCCTACCCCACCCAGGACGGCCCGATCCGTCACGTCCTGCTCAAGCACTCCACGGGCGCCTTCTTCCTGGCCGTCTGGTCGGAGTCCCAGGTCTGGGACGGGGCCGGCCGGACCGAGACGCCGAAGGCCCCCCAGAGCTTTCGCCTGCACCTGCACGAGGCGCCTGCGAAGGTGGAGATCTTCGATCCCGCGACGGGGAGCGGACCGCAGAGCACGGACACGTCCGGCAGCACGATCCTCAGCACGGCCGCGCCCGACGCCGTGCGGCTGATCAAGATCACCCCGGCGGTTGCGCCTGGGGCTTCGACGGCGCCCGCGGTTGCGGCCGTGCCCGCGGTCGGGCCGGTCGCAAGCGTCGGACAGACGCCGCTCGCGATCGGCGCGCCGACCACCGACTCCCGTGACTCGGGCGTCGGCCGGAATCCACGTCCGCCCCCGGCGCCGGCGCCCCAAGCCGCGTGCACCCGCTCCAAGGCGGTGAAGCGCATCGCATTCGGCAAGGCGCGCTACCCCAGGATCCGCGCCCACTACCTGCGCGCGGTGCGCAAGGGCTGGCCGCGGATCCTGGTCCTCAATCGCCGCGGAGCCGACCGGCGAAGTGAGCGGCTGCTGAGGAGCATCCCCCCGGTCGCCGGCCTCCGACCCGCGGCGTATCCACCCGCCGTCGGCCGTGGGCGCGGTGGGCGCGGGCTCACCCGCGGCGACAGTCCGAAGGGGTGGCGCGCCGACGTCGCGCACCTCCCGAGAGGCGAGAGCGGCTCACACGAAGCGGCGCTGCGCGCCAAGCTCGATCGCTTCTGCGACGGCACCCGCTTCCGCTACGTGTTCAGGTGACGCCGGCGCCGGGTCGGCCGGGCCGGCGCGCGCTCGACTACTCCTCGCGGCGATGCGCCGCGGGCGCCGGTCGGCCGGCTTCGGCGAGGAGCTCGCCGTCGATCAGGTCCAGGATCTCCGCGTCGGACGAAGCGTCGAACTTGCGCGCCAGGAGCTTCGGAGATCGCCGGAGCGTCTCGAGGTCGCCCGCCCCGAAGATCGCGGGAAGCGGATCGCGCGTCCAGTCGACGTGCCTGAGCTCGTCGTTGACGACGCGGTCGCGCAGCGGCGAGTTGAGCACGATCGTGTGGAAGAAGCTCTCGTCGGGGATGTCGACGTGCTTGAAGAAGCGGTAGACGTCGGGGTGCTCGACGATGAAGCGCCGGACGTAGGCGACCGCCTCCGAGGACAGCCACCAGTACGACGAGCCGCCGTAGGGCACGAGCCCGTGCGGGAACCGCCGCCGGATCGGCAGCTTCAGGTGCCAGCCGCGCGGCACGCCGATGCGCCGCGAGTGCCAGTACATGATGCGCTCCATCCCGTCGGCCAGGCCGCCCGGGAGACGGTCGTAGGCCATGAACGACCTGCCGCCGCTCTCGGCCAGCGTGCGCTCGATCGCCGAGACCGGCTTGATCGGGTAGTCCTGACCGGTCAGCAGGGCGACGTAGTCGAACTGCGCCGAGCGCCGGTGCAGGTCGTCGAGCCCCTCGAGCGTCGCGCGAACGTGGCCGAAGCCGCCCCAGTACAGCTTGTGTCGCCGCAGGAACACGACGTTGTCGAGCTCGGCGAGTCCTGCCCGCGCCGCGTCGTAGACCGCGTCGTCGGAGCGACGGTTGATGTGCACGAGAAACCGCGCGCTCGGCGTGTTCAGCCGGTGGACGAGGCGGACGAGCTGCTCCGGCAGCTGGTGCGCGAGGATGATGTAGGCGATCCGCATCTGGCAGCTCAGCGCGGCGCTGGACCCAGGACAGGTGCCGTCATCGGGTCGAGCGTACAGCGCTGATCGGCGGGGCGGCAGCCCGGCGAACGTCTGTTCGCGAGCATACAATGGCGCCGTGGCCAAGCACGATCGGCTCGTCGTCTCGGGCGCGCGCGAGCACAACCTCAAGGACATCAGCCTCGCGCTGCCGCGCGACGCGCTCGTCGTCATCACCGGCCTGTCGGGCTCGGGCAAGTCGTCGCTGGCGTTCGACACGATCTACGCCGAGGGCCAGCGCCGCTATGTCGAGTCGCTGAGCGCCTACGCGCGCCAGTTCCTCGGCCAGATGGACAAGCCCGACGTCGACTCGATCGAGGGGCTGTCGCCGGCGATCTCGATCGACCAGAAGACGACGTCGCGCAATCCGCGCTCGACCGTGGGCACGGTGACCGAGATCTACGACTACCTGCGCCTGCTGTGGGCGCGCGTCGGGCGGCCGCACTGCCACGTCTGCGGCGCGGCGATCGAGGGCCAGTCGGTCGAGCAGATCGTCGATCAGGTCATGGAGCTCGAGGAGGGGGCGCGCTTCATGGTCATGGCGCCGATCGTGCGCGGGCGCAAGGGCGAGTACGGCCGGCAGCTCGACGAGCTGCGCAGCGACGGCTACGCGCGCGTGAAGGTCGACGGCGAGCTGCGCCTGCTCGAGGAGCCGATCGAGCTCGACAAGAAGTTCAAGCACGACATCTCGGTCGTCGTCGACCGGCTCGTCATGCGCCACGACCTGCGCAAGCGTCTGGCCGACTCGATCGAGACGGCGCTCGCGCTGGCCGACGGGATCGTCGAGGTCGAGCTCGTGCCGAGATCCGGTTCCGCCCACCCCGGCGAGGTGCTGAGCTTCAGCGAGAGCTTCGCCTGCCTGACCTGCGGCACCTCGATGCCCGAGCTCGAGCCGCGGATGTTCTCGTTCAACTCGCCGCACGGCGCCTGCGAGCGCTGCACCGGGCTGGGCTCGCAGCGCGAGATCGACCCCGAGCTGATCGTTCCCGACCCGTCGCTGTCGATCGGCGAGGGGGCGCTCGCGCCGTGGGCCAACAGCTCGTCGAACTACTACGAGCAGATCAGCGAGGCGATCGCCGAGCGCTACGGCGTCGACCTCGAGGCGCCGTGGCACGACCTGACCGACGAGGACCGCGACCTGTTCCTGTACGGCACGAACGGCGCGGCGGTGCAGGTCGTCTACCGCAACCGCTACGGACGGCGGCGCTCCTATCAGACGCGCTTCGAGGGGATCATCCCCAACCTCGAGCGCCGCTACCGCGAGACCGACTCCGAGCTGTCGCGGGAGAAGATCGAGGAGTACATGAGCATGCGGCCGTGCCCGGCGTGCGGCGGGGCGCGGCTGCGGCCCGAGTCGCGCGCGGTGCTGGTCGGCGGGATGGCGATCCACGAGCTCTGCCGGCTGAGCGTGCACGCGGCGCTGCGCTGGCTGGCGGAGGTCGAGCTGACCGAGACCGACCGCCACATCGCGCGGCTCGTCCTGCGCGAGATCGAGGAGCGCCTGCGCTTCCTGGAGAACGTCGGCATCGGCTACCTGTCGATGGACCGCGCCGCCGGCACGCTGAGCGGCGGCGAGGCGCAGCGCATCCGGCTCGCGACGCAGATCGGCTCGTCGCTCGTCGGCGTGCTCTACATCCTCGACGAGCCGTCGATCGGCCTGCACCAGCGCGACAACGCGAAGCTGATCGGCACGCTCGAGCGCCTGCGCGACCTCGGCAACACGGTCATCGTCGTCGAGCACGACGAGCAGACGATGCGCGCCGCCGACCACCTCGTCGACCTCGGACCGGGCGCCGGGGAGCACGGCGGCGAGGTCGTCGCACAGGGCACGGCGAGCGACGTCGAGCGTGTCGCGGAGTCGCTGACCGGACAGTTCCTCGCGCGCACGCGGATCATCGAGGTCCCCCAGCGGCGGCGCACCCCGTCGGGCTACGTCGAGATCCGCGGCGCGGCCGAGCACAACCTCAAGGCGATCGACGTCAAGCTGCCGCTCGGGGTCCTGACGACGGTCACGGGCGTCAGCGGATCGGGCAAGTCGACGCTCGTCAACGAGGTGCTCTACAAGGCCGTCGCAAACCGCCTGCATCGCGCGCGCCAGCGGCCCGGGCGCCACACCGCGGTGCTCGGCCTCGGCCAGCTCGACAAGATCATCCAGGTCGACCAGTCGCCGATCGGGCGCACGCCGCGCTCCAACCCGGCGACCTACACGGGGCTGTTCGACGTGATCCGCGACCTGTTCTCCAAGACCCAGGAGGCGCGCGCGCGCGGCTACAAGCCGGGTCGCTTCTCGTTCAACGTCAAGGGCGGGCGCTGCGAGGTCTGCCGCGGCGACGGGCAGATCAAGATCGAGATGCATTTCCTGCCCGACGTCTACGTGCCGTGCGAGCAGTGCCACGGCAAGCGCTACAACCGCGAGACGCTCGACGTGCGCTTCAAGGGCAGGACGATCGCCGACGTGCTCGACATGCCGGTCGAGGAGGCGGTCGAGTTCTTCCGGCACATCCCGAAGATCCGCCGCCGGCTGGAGACGCTGGGCGACGTCGGCCTGGGCTACGTCCGCCTCGGACAGCCCGCGACGACGCTGTCGGGCGGCGAGGCGCAGCGCGTCAAGCTCGCGACCGAGCTGTCGAAGGTCGCGACCGGACGCACGCTGTACATCCTCGACGAGCCGACGACGGGCCTGCACTTCGCCGACGTCCAGCGGCTGCTCGACGTGCTGCACCGCCTCGTCGACCAGGGCAACAGCGGCGTGGTGATCGAGCACAACCTCGACGTCATCAAGACCGCTGACCGGATCATCGACATGGGGCCGGAGGGCGGCGAGGAGGGCGGTCTCGTCGTGGCCGCGGGCACGCCCGAGGAGGTCGCCCGGACCGCGGGCTCGTACACCGGCGCGTTCCTGCTGCAGTCCGGCGTCGCGCCGGACGCGCCGACGGCCAGGCGCGGGCGGGCGCGCAAGGTCGCGGCGGCGGCGTAGCGGTCGCGCCGACGCGCAGCGGAGTCGACCATGACCGCGTCCCGCAGGGCGGCCGACGGTGAGCAGGCGGTCGCCGCCGTCCGGCGCTTCACGCCCGACCGGTCGAAGGTTGTGAGGATGAGGATCCTGGTCGGCGAGCCGCTTGGACGATCCTGCTCACCGGAGGCTGATCGTGGACGGCGGCGGCGGGCTCGGGTGGCGCGGCTCGTACAGGCCGAGTTGGCCGCCGCCGGGCAGCCGGATCGCCGTCAGCAGCCCGAAGCCCTCGTCGCTGATCGCGCGGGCAAGCTCGACGCCCTTGGCCTGAAGCTCCT
>DASZOA010000002.1:0-3937 GCA_035551055.1 Solirubrobacteraceae bacterium | reverse complement strand
CGCGAAGGGCGTCCCGCGCTGCGGCTCCTGTCATCAGTCGCTGCCGTGGCTCGTCGAGGCGAGCGCCTCGTCGTTTCAGCAGGAGGTGACGTCGTCCGTTCCCGTCGTCGTCGACCTCTGGGCGCCGTGGTGCGGACCGTGCCGCATGATGGCGCCCGCGCTCGAGCAGCTCGCGCGCCGGCGCGCCGGCCACCTGAAGGTCGTCAAGCTCAACGTCGACGAGCACCCCGCGATCGCCGCTCGCTTCGGCGTCCAGGGCATCCCGCTGCTCGTCCTGCTGCGCGACGGCCGCGAGGTCGCGCGGCAGGCTGGGGCTGCGCCCCTCCCCCAGCTCGAGCGCTGGCTCGACGGCGAGCTGGCACGGGCGGGGTGAGGACGGAGCGTAGTCCTCCGCGCTCCGCTCGCCGCTGCGGTCTTCGCGATCCGTAGTCGTCCACAACCCCTGCGGAGAAGTCGGATGCCGCGCGCGTCGACGCCGAGCTACGGTCGCGCCATGCCGACGATCCTCGCGCAAGCCCCCTGCGTGAGATGCTCGAGCACCGGCGCCTGGTGCTGAGGGATCGGCGGCTGGGACAGGTGCTTGCTGCTCTGCGCAGTCGCACGCCTACGAGGTGCCTCCCCGGCCGTGTGACGCTGCCCGCGCAGCCACAGCCCCGGCGGTAGCGCGGGCGCGAGCGTCGCGAGTACCGTGACGCCGTCAGCCCGCGCGGCCGGGCCCGCCCGAGGCGGTCCGTGCATTCCCGAGCAGATCCGCTCCCTCGAACTCGTCACTCGCCCGCATCCGCGGCGAGCTCGCCAACCCGCAGCTCGGCGCACGCATGGCCGCCGAGCCGGCAGCCGACGTCGGGCCCGTCGCACGACCTCTCCGAGCGCGAGGTCGAGGTGCTGCGGATGATCGCGCTCGGCCACACGAACGCCGAGATCGCCCAGCGGCTGTACCTCTCGATTTGCACAGTCGAGAGCCACCGCGCGCACATCCAGCAGAAGCTGCGCCGCTCCTCGCGCGCGGATCTCGTGCGCTACGCGCTCGACAACGGGCTCGTCGAGCGCTGACCGCGCGCCGACGGCGAACACGCCACCCTGCGCGCAGTGGGGCCGCGCCCGAGGCATGCGTGTAGGGTCGATCGCCGACGTCCCTTCGATGCCGATGGCCCACGACCCGCTCGCCCAACCGCATCGCGGCCCGATCCTGCTCTGCGCAGGCACCCATCCCGCCGCCGCCGCCCGCCTCGCCGAGCAGGCCCCTCCCCTGCTGGCGGACCGTCCGACCGTCGTTCTCTCGACCTGGCAGCGAGCACCGCTCAGCGGCCTCGACACGGTCACGGACGCGCTCTACGACAGCCACTCCGATCTGCGCACCGCCGCCCGGCACGCGGCCGCCGACGCCGCCGGCGCCGCCTGCGAGGTGCTCGACGAGCGCGGCCTCGACGTGACGCGCCGGGTGCATCCCGACGTGCGGTCGCCGTGGCGCGTGATCCTCGAGCTCGCCGACGAGATCGGAGCGGGCGCGATCGTCGCCGGCACGAGCGAGGACCGCGACGCCCGGCCGGGCACGCTCGGCCGGGACGCGCGCGCGCTCGCGCACCGCTCGCGTCGCCCGCTGCTGCTGCTGCCCGCCGACGGGGCTCCCGCGGACTCCGCCGCCGCGGCCATCTTCGCCTACGACGGCTCGGCGGCGGCGGAGCACGCCGTCCGGGTGGCGGCGCTGCTGCTGCGGCCGCGGCCCGCGCTCGTCGCGTGCGCCTGGCAGAGCGCGGCCTACGCCGTCGGCGCCGCGATGCTCGCCGTCCCCGACGAGGTCGCCCGCAAGGGCGCCGAGGCGCTCGACGAGTCCGCGCGGCGCGAGGCCGAGTCACACGCTCGCCACGGATCGGTGCTGCTCGGCGAGGCCGGCTGGTCCAGCGAGACGGCGGCGCTCGCGGCGGCGCGCAACGCGGCGGGCGCGATCCTGCGTGTCGCCGAGGACCACGACGCCGCGGTCGTCATCAGCGGCACGCGCGGACGGTCGCCGCTGGCGGCCGCGCTGCTGGGGAGCACCGCCGAGGGCATCGCCCGCCACGCCGGCCGGCCGGTCCTGCTCGTGCCGCCGCCCGACGACGAGTAGCTGCTGCCGGAACGCCGCGCTGCCGGGCCGCGCCGCTCGTCACGCGCCGATCCCGTGCACCACGTTCCCGACCGCGGGCTCGTCGAACTGCGAGATCGGCAGCACGGCGCGGACCGTCGTGCCCATCGGCGGGGCCGACGCAGCGGCCGCGGATCGTCGATCAGCACCCCGAGGATGCCGCGCCCGCGTGGCAGATCTCCGATCGCGCGGTGCGTCTCGGCGTCGATCCCGCGCGTCATGAAGCGCTCCAGCTCGCGGCGGCCGCGGCGTAGCGCGCGCCCGTGATCTCGCGCGCCGTCTCCAGCACCTGGTCGAGCACGGCCTCCGGGTCCAGCTGCGACAGCAGGCCCAGGCCGACGTCGATCAGGCGGCGCAGCGACGCTCGTGGACGTGATCGCCCATCGGCAGTCTGGAAGGGGTGGTGATCGATCGTCGCCGACCGCCGTGGACTCTGCCAGCCTAGCCGAGCAGGTCGAACGCGATGGCGCGCGGGGTGACGAGCAGCGGGCAGCGCGCCGTGTGCGCCAGGCGGCTCGTGGCGCTGCCGAGCAGGACGGCCTCGCGCGGGCCGTATCCGCGCGAGCCGACGACGAGCAGGTCGAGCTCGGAGCTCTCGCGCTCGAGGACCTCGTCGGGCGCGCCGTCGGCGAAGCGGCCCTCGGCCTCGACGGTCGCGCGAACCTCGGCCAGCGCCTCGTGATGGACGGCGCGCAGCTGCGCGCGCAGCGCGTCGTTGACCGATTCGCCGGGAAGCGCCGACGGCGCGACGCCGCCGAACGCCAGCCGCTGAAAGGCCGTGACCAGCCTCACCCCCGCGCCGGCGCTGCGCCCGAGTGCGACGGCCGCGGCCAGCGCGCGCCGCGCCTCGTCCGAGCCGTCGAATCCCACGCCGACGCAGCGCAGCTTCCGGGCGCGGGCGTCGCCGTAGCCGCGGGGCGCGATCGCGATCGGGCAGGCCGCTCCCGCGAGCAGCCGCTCGCCGACGCCACCGACGACGAGGCGCCCCACCGGCCCGCGCGTCGTCGAGCCCACGACGAGCAGCCCCGCGTCGCGCTCCTCGCTCACACGCTGCAGTGCGCGCGCTGCGAAGTTGCCGGCGATGACCCGTGTCTCGGCGCCCTCGAGACGCTCGGCAGCAGCGAGCTCGGAGAGCGTGGAGCGGGCGTCATCGCGCAAGCGCACCATCTCGGGAGCGTCCGGATCGCTCAGCGGGTCGTACGCAAACACCGCGACGACGGCCACCGGCGCGTCGGTCGCGTCCGCGAGCAGGCGCCCGAGCGCGAGCGCGTCGAGCGTGCGCTCCTTGGCGTCGACGGCGATCACGATCTTCTTGGTCAAGTGCTCCTCCGATCGCGCGGCGTCCGTCGGTGTAGTCGCAGTCGTGCGACGTGACCGTCGAATGCCCATCCGCCGCATGAGCTGGCGCGACATCGTACTCGCGGTACTGCAGGGAGCCGGAATCCTTCGGTCTTTGCTTCGGGGCCTCCACGTCGCCGGGACGCATTCGGCGATCGACGATCGCGGCATGACCCGCGACGAAAGGAAAGGCGCCATGCAAACCAGGGCATCGATGGCGTGGACGCTCGCGATCACGTCGATCGCGCTGTTCATGGTCGTACTCGACAACCTCGTCGTCTCGACGGCGCTCCCGGTGATCCGCGTCGAGCTCGGCGCGTCCGTCGAGCAGTTGGGGTGGACCGTCAACGGATACACGCTGCCGTTCGCGGTGCTGCTCGTCACCGGTGCGGCGCTCGGCGACCGCTTCGGCCGCCGGCGCATCTTCGCGCTCGGCGTCGGGCTGTTCACGGGCGCCTCGGCGCTGGCCGCGCTCGC
>DASZOA010000001.1:0-2191 GCA_035551055.1 Solirubrobacteraceae bacterium | reverse complement strand
CTTCGTCTACGCGACGGCGGCGCTGGCGACGGCGACGCTCGTGCTCGCCTGCCACGCGGCGATGCTCGGGCTGTCGCGCCTGGCCTACTCGCTGACGACCAACCGCCAGATCCCCGGGGTGCTGGGCCGCCTGCACCCGCGCCACGGCACCCCGTACCCGGTCATCCTGCTCGCCGCCGTGCTCGCGACCGCGCTCGTCGTGCCGCGCGACCTCGAGGCGCTCGTGGGGATCTACGCGATCGGCGCGATGCTCGCCTTCCTCATCGCGCACGTCGCGATCTGCGTGCTGCGCTACGCCGAGCCCGACCGGTCGCGGCCGTACCGGATTCCGCTGTCGGTGCGGGTGCGCGGCGGCGACCTGCCGCTGCCGGCCGTGCTCGGCGCGACGATGGCGGCCGGCGGCCTGCTGAGCCTGCTCGCCTTCCACGCGGGCGCGCGCTACGTCGGGCTCGTCTGGATGGCGGGCGGAGTGGCGTTGTACGTCGTCCACCGGCGCAGCGCGGGGATGCCGCTCCTCGGTCGCGTCGTCGTCTCCGAGGCCGCGCTGCGCTCCGAGCCGGTGCGCGCCGAGTACGGCTCGATCCTCGTCCCGGTCCTCGGCACGGCGCTCGACGACGACATCGTGCAGACCGCGGGGCGGCTGGCCTCGGCGGCGGGCGACGAGGAGGGGGTCGGCGCCACGATCGAGGCGATCTGGATCTTCGAGGTGCCGCTCTCGCTGCCGCTCGACGCGCGCCTGCCCGACGCGCAGCTCAAGCGCGCGCGGGCCGCGCTCGCCCGCGCCAAGGCCGTCGGCGAGGAGTACGACGGCGTCGAGGTGGCGACGGCCACGATCCGCGCGCGGCGGGCCGGCGAGGCGATCGTCGCCGAGGCGGCGCGGCGCGGCGTCGAGCTGATCGTGCTCGCCGCCGAGGAGCCGTCGCGGATCCGCGGCGGCGCGCGGCTCGGCGGCAAGGGCGGGCCGCTGGACAACTTCGTCGGCGACGCCACCAAGCACGTCGTGCGCAAGGCGCCGTGCCGCGTGATCCTGACCGCGCCGCCCGCGGGCGACGACGAGCGCGCGCCCGCTCCCTGACCGGTCCTCGGCGGTCGCAGCCCCTGCCGCGCATCGGCACGAGAAGACCAACTAGGATCCGGCGCATGATGGTCCTCGTCGTCGGGGCCGGCCGGGTCGGCTCGGCCGTCGCCAAGTCCTCGCTCGCGGCCGGCCATACCGTATCGGTGCTCGACGAGGACCCGCTGTCGCACGAGCGCCTGGACGCCGGGCAGCCGACGTCATGGGAGGACGCCGGCGGGCGCTTCACCGTCGGCACCGCGATCGAGATCGACGCGCTGCTCGCGGCGGGGATCGAGGAGGCGGACATCTTCATCGCCGCGACGCGCGGTGACAACACGAACATCCTCGTCTCGCAGATCGCCCAGAAGCGCTTCGGCGTTCCGCACGTGATCGTCCGCGTGCTCGACCCCGCGCGCTCGGACTGGTACGCCGAGCAGGGGCTGCACACGATCTGCGCGGTCAAGCTCGGCATCGCGATGTTCGAGCAGGCCGTCGCCAAGGCGGCGACGGGGGCCTGATGTACGTCGTCGTCATCGGCGGCGGCAAGGTCGGGCTCAACCTCGCGCGCGAGCTCATCCGCAACGGCCAGGAGGTCACGCTGGTCGAGCAGGACCGGCGCGCCTACCTGCGGATCGAGCAGGAGCTCGAGCACGCCGTCCAGTACGGCGACGGCACCGAGCTGTGGGTGCTCGAGCGCGCCGGTATCCAGCGCGCCGACCTCGTCGTGGCGGTCACCGGCGACGACGAGGACAACATCCTCATCTGCCAGGTCGCGAAGGAGAAGTACCTCTGCGAGCGGACCATCGCCCGCTGCAACAACCCCCGCAACCTGCAGCACTTCAAGCTGCTGGGGATCCAGCCGGCGGTCTCGGCGACCGACCTGATCCTCAACCTCATCGAGCACGAGGTCCCCGGCCACGGGCTCGTGCACCTGCTCGACCTGCCCGACGAGAAGCTCGAGATCATCGAGGTCGAGGTGGTCGAGGGCGCGCCGGCGGCCGGCCTGCCGGTGTCGGAGATCGAGCTGCCCGACGGCAGCCTGATCATCTCGGTGCTGCCGCGCGGCAAGGCGGGCTTCGTGCCCAAGCCCGACACCGTGATCGCGCCCGGCGACGAGGTCCTCGTCGTGCTCGA